>CALMIC010000083.1 GCA_937864065.1 uncultured Cellvibrionales bacterium
CCGGGCTGGCTGCTGTTGCATGCCGCCGGTGCCGACAGCGCCGCCGGTTCGTGGCTGGCGCGCTGGAGCCTGTGGGCCATCTTCCTCGTGCTGATCGTCGGCGCGGCCGCCGGCCGCCTGCTCGGCTGGCGCGCCGGCCTCACGGCACTGCTTGCCCTGTTACTGACCTACCACGCGCCCTACGCACCGGTATTCCTCTGGCTGGCGGCACTGGTCGGTATCGGCCTGTTGCGCGTGTTGCCTGCCGGCAAGCCACAACGCTGGCTGCAGGCAGCCAATACCGGTGTCTTTATTGCCCTGTTGCTGGTGCTGCTCAATTTCGCCGTCGACCAGGCACGGCGCAGTCTGTATCCGCAGCTCGAAATGGGCCGCTACATGAATATCCAGCAGCGGGATGTGGCACCGCGCGAAGACGAGGCCATGGCGCCCGCCGCCGCCCCGGCCCGGGAAATCGCCATGAAAGCCGAGCTCGCTGAAGGGAAGATGGCCGACAACGCCCTCTATGGCAGCCTGCCCGTTCCCCAGCCGCGCAAGCTGAAGACCGGCTATGACAGCGGTGCCAAGGTGCAGACCGGCCCGGGCGAACCGGCCTGGGGCTGGCAACAGGTCGCCCTGCACTGGAGCGGCCCGGTCACCCGGGACCAACCGCTGCAGCTGCACCTGTTGTCGCCCGGCTGGCACCGGCTGTGGAACCTCGCTTCCGTGCTGCTGGTGTTTGCCTTCGCCAGCCAACTGCTGCGCGCCGCCTGGCCGGGCACCCGCTTCCCGTTGCCTGCTGGCCGCGCGAGCGCGCCGGTCATCGTGCTGGTGGCAGCAGGCCTGCTGCCGGCTCCGCCGGCCGAGGCACAAGGCTTCCCTGACCCGGCCCTGTTGCAGGAACTGGAACAGCGGCTCACCCGCCTGCCCGATTGCGAACCGCAGTGCGCCAGCTTCCAGCGCGGCCTGCTGCAACTGGACGAACAGATGCTGCGGCTGGCTCTGCAGGTGGATACACAGCAGACCGTTGCCGTGCCCCTGCCGTCGGCCCGCAATGACTGGCAGCCGCGCAGCGTGCTGGTTGATGGCGACCCGATGCCGCTGCGCCGCGACGACAACGGCCTGTTGTGGGCCGTACTCACACCGGGCAGCCACCGCCTGCTGCTGGAAGGACCAGTCAGCGGCGACCGCCTGCAACTGCCGTTCGCGATGGCGGTGCATCACCTCGCGGTTGATGCCGACGGCTGGCAGGTGTCGGGCCTCAACGACGGTCGCGTGCCGGGCGGCAGCCTGCAATTGCAGCGCGAGCCGGACCAGGCACGCCAGGCCAGCGACAACCAGCCCCTGCTGGCTGATACGGCCCCACCGTTCCTGCGCGTGACCCGCACCCTGTTGCTGGGGCTGGACTGGCAGGTGCAGACCGAGGTCGAGCGACTGGCGCCGGCCAGTGGTGCCATCGCCGTGCCGGTCAACCTGCTGCCCGGCGAAGCAGTGCTGACGCCCGGCGTCGAGGTGCGGGACGGCAAGGTGCTGGTGATGATGAGCGCTTACTCACCTTCTTTCTCCTGGCATTCCAGCCTCAAGCAAGGCAGCAGCCTCGAATTGACTGCCGCCGCCAGCGCGCCGTGGGTCGAGCACTGGCAGTTCGATGTCGCCCCGGTCTGGCACGTCGATGTCAGCGGCCCCAACCCGGTCAAGCAGGACATGCAGGCCGGCCAGCTGCCGCGCTGGCAGCCTTGGCCCGGCGAGAGCCTGGCACTGGCAATCAGCCGGCCGGAAGCCGTCAGCGGCCCCACCCGCACCATCGAAGCCGCCGCGCTCGACTTCCGCCCCGGTGCGCGGTCGGCTGATGTCGAACTGACGCTGGACGTGCGCAGCAGCCAGGGCGGCGAACTGCCACTGGCCCTGCCGCCCGGCAGCCAGCTGCAGCGTGTGGTGGTCGATGGCGTCGAACAGGGCAACCCGGCCGACCCGGCCAGCCTGCGCCTGCCGCTGCGCCCGGGCAACCAGCAAATCAGCGTCAGCTGGCGGCAGGACGGAGGGATTGGCTGGCGCAGCGCAACGCCGCTGCCACAACTGGACGAGCCCCTGAGCAACATCAGACTGAAGCTGCAGCTGCCGCACAACCGCTGGTTGCTCGCCGCCGGCGGCCCGGCGATGGGCCCTGCCCTGCTGTTCTGGGGCGTGCTGGTCGTCATCGTGCTGGTGGCAATCGGACTCGGCCGCAGCCGCCTGGCACCGGTCGCCACCTGGCAGTGGCTGCTGCTCGGCATCGGCATGAGCACTATCAACAGCGCCGGCAGCCTGCTCGTCGTGGCCTGGTTCATCGCCATGGCCCGCCGCGCCGCGCTCGACACACAGCCGCTCAGCCGCAGCCAGCTGCAATGGTTACAGGTCGGCCTCGTCTTGCTCACCGTGCTGGCACTCGGCAGCCTTATCAGCACGATCCCGCTGAGCCTGTTGTCGACACCGGACATGCAGGTCGCCGGCAACCAGTCCAGCGCGCATGAGCTGCTGTGGTTCCAGGACCGCACCGCGCAAGGCTTGCCACAGGCCTGGACGGTCTCGCTGCCGATGTGGGCTTACCGCGCCGCGATGCTGGCCTGGTCACTGTGGCTGGTGTTCGCGCTGCTCGGCTGGTGCCGCTGGGGCTGGGACTGTTTCAGCCGCGGCGAACTGTGGCGCAGCCAGCCGTCCAAGGCTGCCACCAGCGCGGCCGACGCGGCACTGACCCTCGACAGCAGCGTGCTCGGTGAGCAAGAAGGCCAGCACAGGCCGGAAGCATGACGGCAGCCGTGGCGACCATGCGCGAACGTTGCAGCAGCCTGCTGCTGGCTGTGCCGTTCGCGTTGTATGCCACCACGGTCTGGCACTACAGCGTTAACGTGCCGTACTGGGATGACTTCAGTGTCATCCTGCGGCCGGTGGCGGCGGTGTTCAGCGCCGATACCCTGCGCGGGCAGCTCGCCATCCTGTCCGCACCGAACGCCGGCCACCTGCCGCTGCTGACACGCCTCGTCGCGGTGCTGCAGGTATGGCTCACCGGTGCGATCGATTTCCGCCAGTCCATCCTCGCCGCCAACCTCGGCTGGCTGCTGGCCACCGCCCTGCTACTGGGGTATGCCCGCCGGCAATGGCAGTTGCGCGGGTCGGCCCTGCTGCCGATTCCGCTGCTGATGCTGTCGGTCATCCACTGGGAGGCGATGGATTTCGCCACACCGGCCTGGCAGATGTACTGGGGCTCGGCACTGCTGCCGCTGCTCGCGCTGCTGGCCGCCGTGCATGGCCGCTGGCCGCTGGCTGGCTGCGCCTACGCCGTGGCGCTGTTTTTCTCGTCCGGCGCGCTGGCGTTGTTGCCCCTGCTCGGCGGCTATGCGCTGTACCGGCGCCAATGGCGGCAAGCCTTGCCGTTCGGGCTGCTGGCACTGGCCGCGACGGCCCTGTTCCTCGCGATCAACACCCCGCAAGTCGCCCAGGGCGCTGTGGCACTGCCGGCCTGGCCGGTGGCACTGGCGTTCGTGCCGGCCTTCCTCGGCAATGTCATCAGCAACGGCAGCTGGATCCTGTCCCATCTGGCCTGGTTGCATATCGCGCTCGGTATCGGCGTGCTGGCGGCGGGGGCGCTGGTGCTCTACCTGCCCGCCCGTTTCGATGCCGCCAAACTGGTGTTTTGCTATGTGCTGGCACTGGCTGCGATGGCGGTGTATTTGCGCGGGGGCGAGTACCCGTGGGTGGTGTCGCGCTATGCCCCGTTCGCGCTGCTCAATGCCGCCACGCTATATGCCGCGCTGGCGGGCCATTGGCAGCAGCTCCCCGCCGTGCCTTCACGCCCGCTGCTCGCCGCGGCCATCGCGCTGGCGACTGCCCTCTGGTTGCACAGCTACCACCGCTGCCTCGCCACGCTGGCCGACAACCGCGCGTTGCGTCTGGCGGCCGCCACCCAGTACCTGCAGGCCGGCCTGCCCGGCGAAAAACTGCTGTGGGACGTACACTACGGCGCAACCGTGCTGCACGAAGCCCGTGCAGCCGGCGTGTTTGACAGCCGGGTGTGGGAGGGAGCGCGATGACGACAGCACTGGTATTGTCCGGCGGCGGCGCACGCGCGGCCTACCAGGTCGGCGTGCTGAAAGCGATCGCCGAGCTGCTGCCTGACCAGGACCGCAACCCGTTCCCGATCATCTGCGGCACCTCGGCCGGTGCGATCAATGCGGCGACCCTCGCCACCAACGCCGACTACTTCCGCCGCGGCGTGGCACAGCTCGAACAGTTGTGGGGCACGCTCCGTTCGGAACAGGTGCACCGCGTCGGCTATGGCGAGCTGATCGGCAGTACGCTGAAACTGATCCTGTCATTCTTCCGCAGCGGTATCACCTTTGGCCGGCCGCTGTCGCTGTTCGACAACACACCGCTGTACCACCTGCTGATGGAAAACATCCACCTGCAGCTGTTGCCCGACCTCATCGAGCGCGGCCACCTGCGAGCCCTGTGCATCACCGCGCTCGGCTACCAGACCGGCCAGAGCATGAGTTTCTTCCAGGGCGACGCGGCGCTGGAAGGCTGGAAACGCGCGCGCCGTATCGGCACGCCCGCCGTGCTGACGCACAAGCACCTGATGGCGTCGTCAGCGCTGCCGGCGCTGTTTCCGGCCGTGAAACTGCAACGGGAGTTTTTCGGTGACGGCGCGATGCGCCAGACCGCCCCGATGAGTGCCGCCCTGCACCTGGGCGCGCAGAAGCTGCTGGTGGTCGGGGTCAGCGGCAACCGGCACAAGGCCAACGTGCAGCAGCGGCTGCCGGTCACCCACTCGCCATCACTGGCGCAGATCTTCGCCCAGCTGCTGAACAGCGCATTCATCGACACGATGGAAGAAGACATCGACATGATGCAGCGCTTCAACCGTTTCATCGTCGAGCTCGACGACAAAAAACGCGAGCAGCTGCGCGTGCGGCCGGTTGAGGTGCAGGTCATCACGCCGAGCGTGCGCTTTGACGAACTCGCCGCCAGCCACATCGACGACCTGCCGAAAGCGATGCGCGTGTTCCTGCGCACCATCGGTGCCACGCGCGTGGGTGGCGGCGCCAGCATCGCCAGTTACCTGCTGTTCGAGGCGCCTTACTGCCAGGAGCTGATGCGTTGCGGCTACCGCGATTGCATGGAGCAGGCCGACACGGTGCGCAGCTTCCTGACCGCCAGCTGACCGTCAGCCCAGCCGCGCGGCCAGCTCTTCAAGCCGGGCCGGCGTGCCCACATCCAGCCAGTAGCCGCGATAGTGTTCGCCGCTGACCTGCCCGGCCGCCATCGCCGGCAGCAGCACCTCGCGCAACGGGAATGCCTCGCCGGCGCGCGAGCGCCAGCCGTCGAACAGGCGCGGGTGCATCAGCGACAAGCCGCTGAACGTGAGGCCACTGTGCTCGCCGCGCGGCTGCACACGGCCATCCTGCAGCAGGAAATCGCCTTGCGGGTGATGGGGCGGGTTATCGACCAGCACCAGGTGCGCCAGTGTGGTGTCGCCATCCGGCAGCTGCGTGCGCAAACCGGCCAGGTCGCGGTCGCACCAGATGTCACCGTTGAGCAGCAGGAAGGGAGCATCGCCCAACAGTGGCAGTGCGTTGACGATGCCGCCGGCCGTCTCCAGCGGCGCCGCCTCGCGCGAATAGGCAATGCGCAAGCCGAATGCCGCGCCGTCGCCGAGGCGCTGCTCGATCAGGTGGCCGAGGTGGGCGGTGTTGATGACAACATCCGTGAAGCCGGCCGCCGCCAGCCGGCGCAGGTGGCGCACGATGAGCGGTTCGCCGGCTACATCCAGCAGCGGCTTCGGGCAGTGGTCCGTCAGCGGCCGCATGCGGGTGCCGAGACCCGCAGCAAGGATCATCGCTTTCATGGGGGCAACCGTCACGACCAGTCCTGCCACCAGGCCTGGCGCCGGCAGGCCGGCAGCACGCGCACCTGCATCCAGTCGGTGAATTCAGCCGCCTCCGGGTAGCGCGCCGCGACTTCCAGCGTGTAGCGCAGCACCAGCGGCAGGTCGTTGAGGTAGCCGGGCTTGCCGTCGCGCAGCCACAGGCGGGCGAAGATACCCAGCACCTTGATGTGGCGCTGCAGGCCCATGCGGTCGAACCAGCCGAGGAATTGCTGGTCGCTGTCCCCGGCTTCCCGACCTTTCAAGATAAGCTTCTTGCGGTAAGCAAGTGCCCACTGTTCTACCTGTGCCGGCTGCCAGCGGATGTAGCAGTCGCGCAGCAGCGAGACGAGGTCATAGGTCACCGGCCCGGTCACCGCATCCTGGAAGTCGATGGTGACCAGCTCCCCCGGCGGCGTGCTGTAGGCGTGCAGCATCAGGTTGCGGGCGTGGAAATCGCGGTGCACCAGCACCTGCGGCTGCTCGATGGCGCTGGCGATCAGCGCATCGAACAGGTTGTCGAGCAGGGTCTGCTCGTTGCGGCCGAAAGGCAGCTGCAACAGCTCCTGGATGAACCAGGCGGGGAACAGGGCCATCTCGTCCCACAGGCGCTGCTCGTCATAGTGACCGACAGCCCCGGCAGGCACCGCAATGCCCTGCAGCTGCAGCAGCATGTCGAGCGCCTGGCCGTACAGCCTGTCCACGGTCACGCTGTCCAGCGCCGGCAACAGCAGGCGGTCGCCGCAATCCTCCACCAGCAGGAAGCCCTGGGCGAGGTCGGTGGCCAGCACGCGCGGCACACGCACGCCACCGTCGGCCAGCAGGCGCGACACGGCGAGGTACTGCGCGGTGTTCTCGGTGGCCGGTGGTGCATAGACCGCCATGACCGGCGGCTGGCTGCCGCTGACACGGCAATAGCGGCGGAAGCCGGCGTCACCAGAGAGTGGCACGAGGCTGGCGGGGGTCTGGCCGGTCTGCTGGCCGACCCAGGCTTGCAGGGAAACGAGTGGATCCATGGCAACGTCAACGAAGGGTTCGTGGCGCATTCTACCCGCAGCGCCGGTTGCGCCACAGCGCAGGCAAATCCTTTACAATGCGGCACTTTTGCGGCCTCACGGTCGCCCGTCACCTCCAACGGAATTGCCTGCATGAGATTGTTTCCGCGCACGCGCCTCGCGCCACGCCAGACCTTCACCGGCCTCGGCCTGATCCTGGCCGCGATGGCCAGCCCGGTACACGCCGGCTGGGATTGCAGTCTCGATGCCAACGGCGAGTGGCTGTGCCAGGCCGGCCCCGCTGGCGCCGATGTCGCCGCCGAGGAATCCTCGCTCGAAGACGCTGCCATCGAAGCCACTGCGATGGGCACACCACCGCCAGCCAGCAACGCAGAAGGCGCACCCGCCGCCGCTGACGCAGGCGCAGGCACAACAGCCGCCACCGCTACTGGTGAAGCCCCTGCTGCCACCGCCACCGAACAGGCGGCGCGCACCGCGATGCTCCCGACCCACGCCACCAGCCTCGCGGACGACTGGATACCGTATGACCGCCTGACCGACGCGCAGAAGCAGCAGTTGTCGGAAGACGAGCAGCTAAGGAGCCGCATGTGCTGCGGCATGTATGTCGACCCGGCCAGCGGCGGCGACCAGACCGACCCGGCGGATGCCGAGATCAGCGCGCACGCCGACGAAACCGATACCGACATCCCGAACCAGGTCTCGATGCTGAAAGGCAACGTGCAGGTGCGCCAGGGCTACCGCTACCTGCGCGCCGATAGCGCCACGCTGAAGAAAAACCCGCAACAGGTGACGATGGAAGGCAATGTCACGCTGCGTGAGCCGGGCCTGTTGCTGCTCGGCGACCGCGCCGACGTGATGGTCGACGAGAAAACAGCCCAGCTCGAGAACGTGCAGTACCTGATGCACCAGGAACACATCCACGGCAGCGCGCAGAGCCTGTCGCGCAGTGAAACCGGCGTTGTGTCGATGATCGACGCCGACTACAGCTACTGCCCGGTCGGCAGTGAGCAATGGTCACTGCAAGCCGGCAGCCTGACGCTGGACCCGAACGATTCGCAAGGCCGCGCGCGCGACGTGACGCTGCGCGTGAAGGACGTGCCGGTGTTCTACACGCCATACCTGCAGTTCCCGCTCGGCGACCAGCGCATGTCCGGCTTCTTGGTGCCCTCCTTCGGCAGCGGCGATGACGGTGTCGACATCGAGGTGCCGTACTACTTCAACCTCGCGCCGAACTATGACCTGATACTGGCGCCGCGTTTCATCGGCGACCGCGGCCTGATGCTCGGCTCGAAGTTCCGCCACATGTCGGAACAGACCAGCACCACCGCCATCCTCAACATGCTGCCGAACGATTCCGAAGTCGGCCGCAACGAGAAGGACGACCGCTGGTACCTCAACACCCGCCACAACGGCGCTGACGAGCGCTGGACCAGCCTCGTCGATATCGCCGCCGTCAGCGACGACAACTACTTCCACGATTTCAGCAGCTCGGGCCTGCGCGTCGGCAACACCGCGCAGCTGCGCAAGCAGGCGCAGTTCACCTACCTGCCGGACAACTGGCGCCTCGGCATCAACGCCAAGGATTACCAGACGCTCGACGATACGCTGGCCGAGCCGCACGAGGTATTGCCGTCGCTGTTTGCCGATGGCACCTATGCGCTGGAGAGTGGCCCGGTCGTGAACCTGCACCATGCGGTCACGCAATTCGGCCACCGCGATGAAGGCCAGTTCCAGGATCTGGACGGCGACGGCATTGACGATTACCGCGACGCGCTGCAGGACGTGAATGGCAACGGCATCGACGACCGCATCGACCCGTTCCTGCGCGCCGATGCCATCACCTCGCCAATCGAGTCGCGTGCGCCGGTCTATTACGACATCGAGAACCGCGAGATGCTGCCGCTGACCGGTCGCCGCTACAACCTCGATTACAGCGTCGCGCTGCCGCTGCGTTCAGCCGGTGCTTTCCTCACGCCAAAGGTCGGTGTGCGCCATGTGTCACAGCAACTTGATGACACGACCATCGACACGCCTGACAGCAACCCCTCGACGACGGTCGGCGTCGCCAGCATCGACAGCGGCCTGATCTTCGAGCGCGACACCAACCTGTTCGGCAATGCCTATCGCCAGACCCTTGAGCCGCGCCTGTTCTACTACTATGCCGGCCAGCAGGACCAGGAAGACATCTACAACTTCGACAGCAACTCGCTGAGCTTCTCCTACGCGCAGTTGTTCCGCGACTACCGCGTCGGCGGCGAGGACTACATCGACGACGCCAACCAGCTGTCGGCCGGTGTCAGCACGCGTTTGCTGAGCCCGGTCACCGGCCGCGAACTGTTGCGTGTCGGTGTCGGCCAGACCTATTACCTCGACAAGCGCGAGGTGGTGCTGGAAGAGGATCCGCTCACCGCGGCGTATGAACGCGACCGCTCACGCTCGTCAATGGTGTTCGACCTCGCTGCGCGCCTGACCAACCACTGGGACATCCGCACCGAAACGCTGTGGAATGACGACAAGGCCCTGCGCGAGCGGCAGTCGCTCGCGTTGCGCTACCGCGACGGCGAGGGCCGCCTGTTCAACACCGGCTACCAGTTTGTCGACCGCGAACCGACACCGAACCAGCTGACGCCGCTGAACCGCCAGCTGGTCGACCGCACCGTCGAGCAGGTCTACGCCTCCGCCGTGTACCCGCTCAACAACCAATGGAGCCTCATCGGCCACTGGAACCACGACATCACCAACAGCCGCGAGCTGGAAACCGTCGCCGGTTTTGAGTACGACAGCTGCTGCTGGACCGCCCGCGTCGTCGCCCGGCGCTGGGTCATCAACGACCTGTTCATCGACAACATCGACGCACAGGACACCCGCAACGGTATCTTCCTGCAGTTCCAGTTGAAGAGCCTGGGCAACTTCGGCGACAGCCTGGACAGCATCCTCTCCGACAGCATCCAGGGCTTCGAAGACCGCCACAAGACGCTCGACTGAACCAGGGGCAGAGACACGCATGACCAACACCCGCAAAATCCTCGCCGCCTGCACCCTCGCGCTCGGCCTGTTGACCAGCAGCCTGCTGCACGCCCAGGGCCAACCACTCGACAAGGTGGTCGCCGTGGTCGATGACGATGTCATCATGGCCAGCGAACTGTCCCTGCAGATGCAAATGCTGGCCGGGCAGATCCGCCAGTCCGGCCAGGAACTGCCGCCAGCAGAATTCCTGCAACGGCAGGTGCTGGAAAAACTGATCGTCGAGAGCCTGCAGCTGCAGATGGCCGAGCGTGCGGGCATCAAGGTGTCTGACGAACAGATGGACCAGGCCATCGCGACGATCGCCGCGCAGAACCGCATGGAACCCAAGGCTTTCCTGCGCGAACTGGAGCAGCAGGGCTTCCCGATGGGCATGTTCCGCGAGAACGTGCGGCGGCAGATCATCATCCAGCAGGTGCAGCAGGGCATCGTCGCCAAGCGCATCGATATTTCCGAGCAGGATGTGGAGAACTTCCTCAAGTCCGAGGAGGGGCGCATGCTCGCCACACGCGCCGCGCAAGCCGAGCCCGTTGAACAGATCCACGCGCGCCACATCCTGGTCGAGACATCGGCCATCCGCAATGACGAGGAGGCCCGAGCGCTGCTGCAGAAACTGCGCGCTGCTGTGCTGAAAGGCGGCGATTTCGCGGCGCTGGCCAAGAAATATTCCGACGACCCGGGCTCTGCACTGAAAGGCGGCGACCTCGGCTGGAGCATGCCGGGCCAGACCGTGCCGGAATTCGAGCAGGTAATGGCCAAGACCGAACCCGGTACTGTATCGGAGCCGTTCCGCACCCAGTACGGCTGGCACATCGTGCAGGTGCTGGAGCGCCGCCAGCAGGACATGAGCGAGGAGCTGCTCAAGCGCCAGGCGCAGATCATCCTGCGCAAGCGCCAGTTCCAGGATGAATTGCCGCGCTGGCTGAAGGAACTGCGCGACAAGGCCTACGTCCAGATCAAGATCTAGCGCGTGCCGGCGATTGCACTGACACCGGGTGAGCCGGCCGGCATCGGGCCGGACATCACCGTGCAACTCGCCCAGCAGGCACAGGCCGTTCCTGTCATCGCCTACGCGGATCCCGCCCTGTTGCAGGCACGCGCCGCACAATTGCAGTTACCGCTCACGCTGCACACCATCGATGCCGCGATCCCCGATGCCCCGCTGCCTGCCGGCGCACTGTATCTACGCCCGTTTGTCTGCTCGACGCCGGTCACTCCAGGACAACTCGACACCCGCAATGCCGGCTATGTGCTCGACTGCCTGCGCACCGCCGCGCAAGACTGCCTGCAGCAACCTACGCGGCTCGCGTTGGTCACCGGGCCGGTGCAGAAAAGCCTCATCAACGAGGCCGGGATCGCCTTCAGCGGCCACACCGAATACCTGCAGGAACTGGCCGGCTGCGACAAGGTGGTGATGATGCTGGCGACGCAGCGCTTGCGGGTGGCGCTGGTCACCACGCACCTGCCGTTGCGCGCCGTGCCGGATGCCATCACGGCAGATAACGTGCGGCGCACGCTCGAGATCGTGCAGCACGACCTGCAACAGTATTTCACCGCCGCGCCGCCGCAGGTGTTTGTCTGCGGCCTCAACCCGCACGCCGGCGAAGGCGGCCATCTCGGCCGCGAGGAACAGGACATCATCGAACCTGTCATGAACGCCCTGCGCCAGCAAGGCCATGCCCTGACCGGCCCGCTGCCGGCCGACAC
>CALMIC010000084.1 GCA_937864065.1 uncultured Cellvibrionales bacterium
CACCTAGTGGGTCATGGCTGGAATGGCGACCGTAAAACAGGCATTGCCCGACAGCCTGCCAGGCAAGCGGGAGCGCACGCGGCTGGCGCTGGTGGAAGCGGCGATCGCGATACTGGCCGAGCGCGACCTGGAGGGAACCAGCATTGATGACGTGGCGCGCATGGCCGGCATGGCGCGCGGCACGTTCTACAACCATTTCGAGTCGCGCGAAGCCCTCGCCTGTGCCGCCAGCCAGCTGATCCGGGAACGCCTGCACAGTTCGGTCGTTGACCACATCCCGGTCACTTTCGATGCCGCCGAAACCTTCACCTGTGTGACGTACGGCTTCATCCACCATTGCCTGCAACAGCCGCAGACCGGCTGGGCGCTGGTGCGTATCGGTGGCAGTGCCCACTGGGTGACGGCAGAACAATTCACCCGCGCGCACACGGCACTGGCCGCACTGTTGCCGGCCGATGCGCCCTTGATGCTGGGTCTGGTCTATATCGAAGGTGTGGCGCTGATGGTAGTGCGGCGCCTGCTGGAAAATGTCATCACGTTCACCGAAGCCGAAACGGTGATTGCCCTCGCGATGCAAGGGATTGGCGTCCCGGCGCAACGCATTCCCGCGCTGCAGGAAACCGCGCGCCGCTTTGTCAGCGCGCTGTCACAGCACTGATCGGCAAGCGGCACCACTGGTCGCCCTCGCGCGCAAACAACTGCGCTGGCGCTTGCTGCGGCAACAACCTGGCAAAGCCGGCGTATTCCGTGAAACCCTGCACGCTCTGCTGTAGCCTGGCTAGCAAGGTGTCTGCCCGTACCGCCACGAGCAGGCTGGGGGCCGCCAGGTCGGCATCGAACCAGGCAATCAGGCTGTAACGCACAGGCGCCGTGAAGCCGAGCGACAAGCGCGCATATTCCGCGTCATCGCCGTGCACATCCAGTTGCGCCACCAACTCGCGGCAGGCCGGCGCCTGTTGCAGGCTGTCAAATGGCGGCACCTGCCACACAGAATCGGCATACGGCCCGGCCTGGATACTGCGCAGGAACTCCGCTTCGTGCGCCAGCGTGTAGTTGCTGTCCTGTCCGAGATGCGAGCGCGACACCGTGGCCTGGATGGCTGACAAATGTTTTTCCAGGCCGACCACCAGCGCGAGATGCGCGTCGCGCGTGCGGTTACCCATGCGCAGGATATTCTCGTACTGCCAGCCGATGTTGACAGTAAACACTACCAGCAACAGCGCCGCGCCAAGGAACAGACCAGTGGCGCGATCGCGCACCACAGTGGCGAGCCACAGCACGATGCCGATCCAGAACAGCAACACGATATTCTGGTAGCGCAGTGCGTAGACGTTGTCCCAGAACAATGCACGGCCCAGAGCCGTGACAACCGCCACGCCGTAGCCATACAGCACCAGCGCAAGGCCCAGCCAAGCCACTGCAGTGAAAGACTGGCGCTGCAACAGGCCGAGTAGCCAGTGGCGCGCAGCGAACAGCAGCAACACCGCCGCCAGCAGCGGCGCCAGCCAACTGACCGGCCACGGCAGCTGTAGCGGGCCTTCAGTGGCGAGCTGGAAAGACAGTGGATTGGACAGGTACCACAGCGGGAATACGACGAGTACAGCCCACAACGCCTGCAGCTGCTGCTGCCAGGGCAATGCCGCGAGCCCCACTGTGAGTGAATCACCGCCGGTGGGCAAGTCATGGAAATACAGCCACAGGTAAGCCGCCGTCAACAGACTGTACAGGGCAAGCTGCCAGCGCGGGAAACGCAACGCACAGATGAGCAGGATCGACACCGGCCAGATCACCAGCGCCGAGAAATTGTTGAGGCTGGCGACAAGGACGCACAGCCACGCGACAGACAGCTGCCACGGCGAAAAATGTTCCCGCGCCGCCAGCAAGCGCTCCAGCGCCAAGAGCACAAAACCCGTCACCAGGAACCACTGCACATCAAACGTGTGCAGGAAATTGAACACCTGGGTGATGTTGCCGAGGCAGAACAGCACACCCGCATAGATGACGAGCCGCTGCTGCGCAGTGAACTGGCCATCGCGCAGCAGCACTGCACGCACGGTGAGAAAAATCACCACTTGCATCGCCAGCGATACCGCCAGCAGCAGCAGGTTGCTGCCAGCGGCCCAGCGCATGTCCGCCACCCAGAACCAGCGCGACAGCAAGGGCCGGTGCGAAAAACCGTACTGCTCCCAGTAATCCGCCAGCGTCGCCTGCCCCGCAAGCGCTTTCTCGATGAAGGGCAGCGCTTCCCACATGTCGCGCCACGGTCCGCGCCAGAAGCTGACTGCCAGCGTATAGGCCGCCAGCAAGCCCAGCAGTGCAACGACAGCCAGGTATGCAGTGGCCCACAGCCGGAAATGTCGGGCGAACCAGGAGGGGCTTGTGTCAGGCATGCATTGACCAGGTGGAGGCGGGAATGGCCGCATTAAACTGTGCCAACTTCGCCGGCACAAGATGCAGCAGTCCACAAAAAAGCCCGCACGAAGCGGGCTTTTTTTTACCGGCTGGACAATTACAGCGCTTTTTCCAGTTCCGGCAGTGCGGAGAACAGGTCTGCGACCAGGCCGTAGTCAGACACCTGGAAGATCGGCGCTTCCTCATCCTTGTTGATGGCGACGATGACCTTGGAGTCTTTCATGCCCGCGAGGTGCTGGATCGCGCCGGAGATACCGACAGCGATGTACAGTTCCGGCGCAACGATCTTGCCGGTCTGGCCTACCTGCATGTCGTTCGGCACGAAGCCGGCATCGACCGCAGCACGCGAAGCGCCCACTGCCGCGCCGAGCTTGTCAGCCACCGCTTCAAGCAGTTTGAAGTTGTCGCCGGACTGCATGCCGCGGCCACCGGAGATGACGATCTTGGCAGAAGTCAGTTCCGGGCGGTCGCTCTTCGCGATTTCCTCACCGACGAACGCCGAGTTGCCTGCGTTGTGGGCAGCAGCCACAGCCTCGACTGCAGCAGAACCGCCTTCAGCAGCCACTGCATCAAAACCGGTGGTACGCACGCTGATGACCTTGATGGCATCAACGGATTGCACGGTGGCGATGATGTTGCCGGCATAGATCGGGCGCTGGAAAGTATCAGCACTGACCACGGCAGTGATTTCGGAAATCTGCGCGACATCCAGCAGGGCAGCCACGCGCGGCAGCACGTTCTTGCCGTTGGAGGTGGCCGGCGCCAGGATATGGCTGTAGCCCTTGCCCAGATCAGCGACGAGCAGGCTGACGTTCTCGGCCAGCTGGTTGGCATAGGCAGCATTGTCGGCGACCAGCACCTTGGCTACGCCAGCCACCTTGGCAGCGGCGTCGGCAGCAGCGCCACAACCGGCACCGGCTACGAGTACGTGGATATCACCACCAATGGCCTTGGCCGCTGCAACAGTGTTGAGCGTGGCGCCTTTCAGGCTGGCATTGTCATGTTCAGCAATTACGAGAATGGCCATGTCAGATCACCTTCGCTTCGTTTTTCAGTTTGTCGACCAGGGTAGCAACATCAGCCACCTTGATACCGGCTTTGCGCTCGGCCGGCGGCTCGACTTTCAGCGTCTTGATGCGCGGTGAAACGTCCACACCGAGGGATTCCGGGGTCACGGTATCCAGTGGTTTCTTCTTCGCCTTCATGATGTTCGGCAGCGACGCATAACGCGGCTCGTTGAGGCGGAGGTCAGTAGTGACAATCGCCGGCAGGGTCAGGTTCACGGTTTGCAGGCCGCCGTCGATCTCGCGCGTCACGGCAACCTTGTC
>CALMIC010000085.1 GCA_937864065.1 uncultured Cellvibrionales bacterium
TGAACGCCCTGCGCCAGCAAGGCCATGCCCTGACCGGCCCGCTGCCGGCCGACACCGCCTTTACGCCGGAAAAAATGCAGGCGGCCGACGTCTTCGTCGCGATGTACCACGACCAGGGCCTGCCGGTGCTGAAGGCACAGGGTTTCGGCGAGGCGATCAATGTCACGCTCGGCCTGCCGTTCGTGCGCACCTCGGTCGACCACGGCACGGCACTGGACCTTGCCGGCACTGGCCGCGCACAACACAGCAGCCTGCAGCTAGCGGTCGACAATGCCGTGCAGATGCTGCAACACGCGGCGCGCAGGGCCACACCATGAGCGAGGGCAAGGCGCACCAGCCGCGCAAACGCTTCGGGCAGAATTTCCTGCACGATGCGCGCATCATCCAGCGCATTGTCGACAGCATTGCACCGCAGCCAGGCGAACCGGTGCTGGAAATCGGGCCCGGCCAGGGCGCACTGACGAGCCTGCTGCTGCAACACCAGCCGCAACTGACGGCGGTCGAGCTCGACCGCGACCTCGTCGCGCTGTTGCAGGCCAAGTTTGCCGCCGAACCGCATTTCACGCTGGTGGCCGGCGATGCGCTGAAATTCGCTCTCGCCTCACTCGGTGCCGCGCCGCACAGCTTGCGCGTGGTCGGCAACCTGCCGTACAACATCTCCACACCGCTGCTGTTCCACCTGCTCGCGCAGCGCGAATACATCCGCGACATGCATTTCATGTTGCAGAAGGAAGTGGTGCAGCGGCTGGCCGCCGAACCAGGCAGCAGGGATTACGGTCGCCTCGGCATCATGGCGCAGTACTACTGCCGCGTGGTGCCGCTGTTCGATGTGCCACCGGGCTGTTTCTTCCCGCCACCGAAAGTGATGTCGGCCATCGTGCGGCTGGTACCGCGCGAGCCGTCGCTACCGGCAGAGGATCCGGCGCTGCTGGCGCTGCTGGTCAACACCGCCTTCCAGCAGCGGCGCAAGACCTTGCGCAACACGCTGAAAGGCATGGCGACCGAGGTACAGTTGCGCGCTGCGGGCATTGACCCTGACGCTCGCGCGGAAACGCTGGCCGTTGACGATTTCGTGCGACTGGCCAATAGTCTTGCCGCTGCAAACCCCGATGGAGCACCGTGACATGGCCGGCATCAGCATCCAGGTCAAGACCCAGTACCTCGCCGAGCATTCGTCGCCGCAGGCGCGCCGCTTTGCCTTCGCCTACACGATCACGATCACCAATAACGGTGACGAGCCGGTGCAGCTGCTGCGCCGCCACTGGATCATCACCGACGGCAACCGCAAGGTGGAAGAGGTGCGGGGCGACGGCGTGGTCGGCCAACAACCGTTGATAGCACCGCAGCAGTCCTACCACTACACCAGCGGCGCCGTGCTGGAAACGCCGGTCGGCACGATGGAAGGCAGCTACGACATGCAGCGCAGCAACGGCGACGTGTTCATGGCGCTGATCCCGCGTTTCACGCTCGCCAAGCCCGGCGCCTTGCACTGAGGCGCAGCGGATGGCGCTCTATGCCGTGGGCGACCTGCAGGGCTGCTACCGCGAACTGGCAGAGCTGCTCGAGCAGGTGCACTTCGATCCCGCCCGCGATGTGTTATGGCTGACCGGCGATCTTGTGAACCGCGGCCCGCAATCGCTCGAGTGCCTGCGACTCGTGCAATCGCTCGGCCCGGCAGCGCGCACGGTGCTCGGCAACCATGACCTGCACCTGCTCGCCGTGGCACTGGCCGGTGCCGGCGACAAGAAAAAAGACACCTTGCAGGAGATCCTGCACGCGCCGGATCGCGATGCCCTGCTCGGCTGGTTGCGCCAGCAGCCGCTGCTGATTGTCGATAACGAACGCCAGCTCGCACTGTGCCATGCCGGCATCTACCCTGGCTGGACGATCCCGCAGGCACAGGCACTGGCGCAGGAAGTGGAAGCCGTGCTGCAATCAGGCGATTGCGTGCGCTTCCTGCAACAGATGTATGGCAACGAACCGGATCACTGGGATGACGCGCTGGCCGGCATGGATCGCCTGCGCTTCATCACCAATGCCTTCACGCGCATGCGCATCTGCGCCACCGACCGCAAACGGCAACACGCGCTGGAATTGCGCTTCAAGCAGGACGTGGCGAGTATCCCGGCCGGCTATGTGCCGTGGTTCACGCAGTTCACGCCGCCGCCGGGCTGGCGCGTGCTGTTCGGCCACTGGGCAGCGCTGGAAGCGCATACCGGCGTGGACAACATCATCGCACTGGACAGCGGCTGCGTGTGGGGCCGCCACATGACGCTGTACCGCGTCGATGACGGGCAGTATTTCTATTCTATGTAACGGGTCTATTCCGATTGGAACCAGGGCCCCAGCAGGTCGCCCTACATCATAACTCCGCCCCGCTCAGTACCGTCACCTTGCCGGCATCCTTGATGGCTTTTGGCACACCCGGCGCGTCAAAACCGGGAATTCCGATGAGCAGATCATCTTTGCCATCGCTGTTGATGTCGCCAGCACTCACCGCAGCACCGAAATAGTCTTTCGCCACTGAACCGTACAGCGTGGTGATTGATGTATAGCCATTGCCACTCCATACGCTCACGCTACCGGCGTCCTTGATCGCTTTCGGCAGCGCAGCTTTGTCGTCTTTCCAGGCACCGGCAATGATGTCAGCCTTGCCGTCACCGTCCACATCGCCCGCTGCCACGCTGACACCCAGCGAAGCTTTTGCCGTGGCGCCATACTGTTTGGTGAGCAATGTGCCACCGCTGCCTGAGAACGCAGTGATGCTGCCCGCATCTTTCAGCGCATTGGCAATATCGTCATCCAGCGGCGCACCGACCAGCACATCGTCGTAACCGTCGCCGTTTACATCGCCGCTGGCCACAGACTTGCCGAACTGTACCTTGGTGCTTTCACCCGATTTCTGCAACAACAATGATCCGGCCAGTGTGTAGGTTTTCGCACTGCCCACACCACCATCACCCGGCGCG
>CALMIC010000086.1 GCA_937864065.1 uncultured Cellvibrionales bacterium
CCCTTCGGTAGTCCGCAGGTATATTCCTGTGCTTTCGTATACCATAGTATAAGTATATTCAACACGAGGCCGTGTTCATGTCCGATCCTGTGGCCATCAGCCGGGTCACGCGCCGCAAGACGGAGTTCCGCGACCGGATCACGGCAGCAGCGCTGAAGCTGTTTGCCGAGCATGGCGTTGCCGATACCAGCATCGCGGCGATCATCAAGGAAGCCGATATCGCCCACAAGACTTTCTTCAACCACTTTCCCACCAAGGATCACCTGCTGCAGCACATTGTCAGCAGTTACAGCGAGCACGCCTACCAGTCGTTCCGTGACTCCTTCCGCCAGCACAAGGACCCGAGGAAGCAACTGCAGTTCTGCCTGATGGCCATTGCGAAGCAGCTGGCGGGCATGAACCCGGCGCGTTACCGCGAGTTACTGACGTTCTATTTCGTCAGCAACACCACGACCTTGCAATTCCGCGAGCAACAGAAGCAGCAGTTCGCCGGGCTGGTCACCCAGATCCTGCAGCTGGCAGCGGAGCGCGGTGAGCTGCGTACGCAATTCAGTATCGAGGTGCTGACCGAAATGGTCGTCGGCATCTGTGTCGCCACACTGCTCAACTGGTGTGTCGAGGAGAACTACCCGGTCGTGCCGAAAATGAAGCAGGCCGCCGGATTCATCATTGCATCAGTGTTTGTCGAGGAGCCTGTATGAGTGTTAACCGCGAAAATCCTGCTGTCTTGATCATCGGTGCCGGCATGACCGGTATCTGCCTGGTGATCAAGTTGCGCGAGCTGGGCATCACCAATATCACGGTGCTTGAGAAAGCCGAGACCATCGGCGGCACCTGGCGGGAGAACCGCTATCCCGGTGTGGCCTGCGACGTGCCATCGCACGCATACACCTATTCGTTCGAGCCGAACCCGGACTGGAGCACCTTCTTTGCCGGCGGCAAGGAAATCCACGAATACTACCAACGTGTGTTCTACAAATACGGCGTCAACTTCGTCACGAAGCTCGGCGAAGCCGTCAACAGTTGCGTCTACCAGGACGGCCAGTGGACGGTGAAAACCGCCAAGGGCAATACCTACGTGGCAGACCTGCTGTTCTCTGCCACCGGCATCCTGCACCAGCCGAAATACCCGGATATCCCCGGCCTCGACAGCTTTGCCGGCATCGCCATGCATTCAGCACGCTGGGACACTTCGCTCGACCTCAAGGGCAAGCGCATCGGCGTGATCGGCACCGGTTCCAGTGCGGCGCAGCTGATCCCCGAACTGATCAACACGCCAGGCACGGATGTCACGGTGTTCCAGCGTACGCCGCAATGGCTGGTTGAAGCAAAGAACAAACCCTACACCGATGCGCAAAAGAAACGTTTCCGTGAACAGCCCTGGCGCATGGCGCTGGTGCGCCGCCTGTCGCTATGGACGTTCGAGCAGGGCACGTCTGCACTGACCAGCGACAGCTGGTGGGGCAGCAAGATGCACGCGCTGTTTGCCTGGAATGCGAAACGCTATCTCGAGCAATCGATCCAGGATCCGCTATTGCGCGCCAAGCTAACGCCCGACTACAAGTTCGGCTGCAAGCGCGTGGTGATGAACGAGACGTTCTATCCCGCGATCCAGAAACCGAACGCGCACCTGGTCACCGAGGGCATCGAACGCATCGAACCGACAGGTGTGGTGACGAAAGACGGCAAGCTGCACGAGCTCGATATCCTGGTACTCGCCACTGGCTTTGACCCGGCGGCTTTCATGCGCCCGATGGAGTTCCGCGGTCGCGATGGCCTGTCCATCGATGATGCGTGGAAAACCAAGGTGCAGGCCTACCGTTCACTGCTGGTTCCGCAATTCCCTAACTTTTTCCTGATGCTCGGCCCCAATTCGCCGATCGGCAACTATTCGGTGATCGCGATGAGCGAAATCCAGGCAGATTACTGCATGGAGCTGGTCAAGCTGTGGCAAGACGGCAAGCTGCGCGAGATCGAGGCCAAGCCGGAAGCGGTGCAGGGCTGGATGGCGATGCTGAAATCGAAAATGGGCCACACCGTGTGGGCCAGCGGCTGCCAGAGCTGGTATCTCGACAAGGATGGTGACCCGCTGACCTGGCCGGACAGCTGGAAAAACTGGGTGGCGCTGATGCGCGACGTCAAACTCAGCGACCTGGTGTCATGACATGAAAATTGCCTATACGCCCGAGCAACAGGCATTGAAGGAAAAAGTGGCGGCCTATATGCGGGAGATCGTCAGCGCTGACCTGCTGGCGGAAAAACAGGACCCGCGTTATTTCGAGGGCGGTGGCCCGGTGTTCCGCGAAAAAATGCTGAAGATGGGCCGTGAAGGCTGGCTCGGCCTCGGCTGGCCGAAAGAACTCGGCGGCCAGGGCATTGGCCCGCTCGAGCAGCACATCTTCACCGAGGAAGTGATGGCGGCGGGATTCCCGTACCCGTTCCTCACCGTTGACACCATCGGCCCGATGCTGGCGCAACACGGCTCGCCGTTCATCCAGGAAACCGTCGTCAAGCGCATCCTGAAAGGCGAACTCATCATCGCGGTGGGCTATTCCGAGCCGGGCGCCGGTACTGACCTGGCGAGCCTCAAGACGCGCGCCGAACGTGACGGTGACGACTGGATCATCAATGGCCAGAAGGTGTGGACCAGCCTGGGCCATTTTGCCGATTACGTCTGGCTCGCTGCGCGCACGAACCATGACCCGGCGATCAAGAAGCACAAGGGCATCACGATTTTCCTGGTGCCGACCTCGCTGCCCGGTTTTTCCTGCACGCCGATCCACACGCTCGGCATGCGCACCAATGCGACCTACTACCAGGACATCCGTGTGCCGGACCAGTACCGCATCGGCGAGATCGATGGCGGCTGGAAACTGATCACCGGCCAGTTGAACCGCGAGCGCCTGTCGATCGTCAATCCCGGCATGGTCATCGGCTTGTTCGGGCAGGTGTGCGAGTGGTGCGCAAGCACACGCGATCGCAACGGTCGTCCGCTGATCAGCACGCCGTGGGTGAAGGAAAGCCTCGCACGCACCGCCACGGAACTGGAAACCCTGAAATTGCTGATCTGGAAGCAGGCCTGGGCGATGCAGAACGGCAACCCGGACATGGCGGATTCGTCGGCGGCCAAGGTCTATGGCAGCGAGTTTTTCGTCGAGGCGTATCGCCGCATGATAGAAGTGATGGGGCAGGCTGGCACACTCACGCGCGACTCGGCCGGGGCGCTATTGCAGGGCAAGCTGGAACACCGCTACCGCGTGGCATCGGTGCTCACTTTCGGTGGCGGTACCAATGAGATCCAGCGCGACATCATTGCTGCGGCGGGCCTGTGGCTGCCGCGCGCCGCACGTTGAGGGATAGACCATGGATTTTTCCTACACCGAAGAACAGCGCGAACTGCAGCAGCTGGCCAGCCAGATCCTCACAGATATGGCGCAGCCGGCGCGGCTGAAAGCGCTGGAGGCCAGCGGCGAGCCGTATGACCGTGAAGCCTGGCAACAACTCGTGGTCAGCGGTATCCATAACGCGGCATTGCCGGAAGAACTCGGTGGCAGCGGCATGGATTTTCTCGCCGCCACACTGGTGTGCGAGGCGATCGGCCAGTCGGCAACACGCGTGCCTTACATCCCGTGCATCATCAGCACGGCCTTGCCTTTGCTGGCGCACCGCGATGATCCGGTAGTGGCGGCATTGCTGGCCGACATCGCCAGCGGCAAGGCGCTCGCGACCTGTGCGCTCATCGAGCCGGGCAACGAAGACCCGTTTTCACCGTCGATGAGAGCCTACCGCAATGAGAGCTGGCACCTGAGCGGTGCCAAGCACTGCATTCCCTATGCCGAGCAGGCCAGCCACATCCTGCTGTTTGCCCGTGCGGGCAATGAACTGTGGGCCGGGCTGGCCAGCACCGGCAACGCGCCGGGCAGCCTGTTGCTGGCGCAGCAAGCCACCACTGGTGAGCCGCAATGCCGCCTGAATGTCGAGGGTGGTGTGGCACACTGCATTGCCACCGGTGCGGCGGCGGAAACGCTGCTGCAGGCCGTGGTGGCGATGACGACGGTCGCGTACTGCAGCATGGCCGTCGGTGTGGCACAGCGCATGACACGCATTGCCGCTGAATACACCAGCCAGCGCCAGCAGTTCGGCGTGCCGGTCGCAACGTTCCAGGCCGTGGCGCACCGGCTGGCCGATTGCTATATCGACACCGAGTGCCTGCGCATCAACACGCAGAAAGCGGCGAGTGACGTGAATGACGGCTTGTATGGCAGTGACGCGATGGCGATGGCGAAAGTGTGGTGCGGCGACGTGATGCACCGCGTGAGCCAGGCTACGCAGCACGTGCACGGTGGCACCGGCATCGACCGCGATTACCACCTGTTCCGCTTCTGCCTGTGGGCCAAATTCCTCGAACTCGCGCTGGGCGGCAGCCGCGTGCACCTGGCACAGCTCGCCGACCGCCTGGAGGCGCGCTACCTCGCCGGCTGCGGGTGATAGCCAACGGCAGCGGGTCTGCCTAGAATGGCGGCACTGATCCGGTGTCGTCGTCCATGAACCTGCCCAATCTGCTGTCACTTATCCGCATCCTGCTGATCCCGCTGTTCGTGCTGGTGTTCTACA
Source organism: uncultured Cellvibrionales bacterium (assembly GCA_937864065.1). Taxonomy (GTDB): domain Bacteria; phylum Pseudomonadota; class Gammaproteobacteria; order Pseudomonadales; family UBA7239; genus UBA7239. The sequence goes on from CALMIC010000086.1 coordinate 4,615, forward strand.
TCCCGGCGCCCGGCATGCACCTGGCCTGTGCGGTCATTTTCGGCCTGGCGGGGATAACCGACTGGCTCGATGGCTACCTGGCGCGCAAATGGAACCAGGCCACCCCGTTCGGCGCCTTTATTGACCCGGTGGCGGACAAGCTGATGGTGGCCGTGGCGCTGGTGCTGCTGGTCGACCGTTACCCGCATGCGTGGTTTGTGCTGCCGGCGGCGGCGCTGGTCGGCCGCGAGATCGTCGTGTCGGCGCTGCGCGAGTGGATGGCCGAGCTCGGCAAGCGCGCCAGCGTGGCAGTCTCCTATGTTGGCAAGGTCAAGACGGCGATGCAGATGATTGCCCTGCTCGTGCTGCTCGGCACGCAGGAATCGTGGGAGTGGCTGGTCACGATCGGTGTCGTCTGTCTCTATGTGGCCGCTGTACTGACATTGTGGTCAATGTGGGCCTATCTCAAGGCTGCCTGGCCGGACCTGCAGCAGGGCATGGACAAGCGCTGAGCGGTTTGTCGTCGCGACTGTCGTCTCCCCGGTCGCGACCATGGGTCGCTCCTACAGGGTTTCCCTGAACGGCAAGGCGCTACAGGCGTCCTGTTGGTACTGCCGCACGGCCTCAGCTTCCTCCCGCACAAATTCCCCGATGGCCTCGCGAAACGCAGGGTGGGCAACCCAGTGCTGCGAGTGTGTGAGCACGGGGTGGAAGCCGCGCGGGATCTTGTGTTCGCCTTGCGCGCCCGGGTCGAAGCGCTGCAGGCCGTGTTCGATGCAGAACTCGATGCCCTGGTAGTAGCAGGCCTCGAAGTGCAGGCATTCCACATCCCGGATCGCGCCCCAGTAACGGCCGTACAGGGTGTCGCCGCCGATCACTGCCAGCGCGCCGGCAATCGCTTCCCCGTCTTCATCGCATGCCAGCACCAGTAGCAGTGCATCGCGCAGTGTGGCGTGCAGGCGCACGAAGAAATCCGGTGTCAGGTAGCCGGCATGGGCGTTGTACTTGAGGTTGGTGAGCTGGTAGAAGCGGTAAAAAGCCTGCCAGTGTTCCAGTGTGATCGCGTCGCCCGTCAGCCGCTGCAGCGTCACGCCCTGTTCCGCTACCTTGCGCCGCTCGCGTTTCAGTTCCTTGCGCTTGCGCGAGGTGAATGTGGCGAGGAAATCGTCGAAGTGACCGAAACCCTCGTTGAACCAGTGGAACTGGCAGCCGAGGCGCTGCAGGCTGCCAGATTGTTCCCACAGTGGCAGTTCGTCGCCGGCGGGAAACAGCACGTGCCAGCCGGACGCGCCCAGCTGTTCGCAGCCTTGCTGCAGTGCGGCGTTGATGTTCTGCATCAGCTCGCCGGTATCACAGTCCAGGTGTGCAAGCCGCGGCCCGCTGGCCGGTGTGAACGGAATCGCGCTGACCAGTTTCGGGTAATAGTCGAGCTGGTGGCGCTGGTAGGCGCGCGCCCAGCTGTGGTCGAACACGTATTCGCCCATCGAATGCTGCTTCAGGTACAGCGGCAACACGGCGACGAGTCTGCCATTGTCTTCGACAAGCAGGTGCTGTGGTTGCCAGCCGCGCGCGGCACTGGCGCTGCCGCTGGCTTCCAGTGCGTGCAGGAAAGCGTGGCGCAGGAAAGGGTAGTCATGGCCCGCAACTGCATCCCAGTCAGCCGCAGGCACGCTGGCAATGCTGTCGACAAACCGCGCTTTCATGCCTTGCGACTGACGATCGCCAACCATGGCTGTTGCCCAAGCGGCAGGCCGGGCGGACGGTAGTAGTGGTCAATCACCGTAAAGCCGGCAGCCTCGAGATAGGCGCGGCTGTCGTCAAATTCCAGCCAAAGGCCATAGCGTTCGCCCGACCAGCCTTCGCCATTGCCGCGCGGGTTTGACGTGAACAGGATGCCGCCGGGCCGCAACGCGCTGTGCAACTCACGCAGCACACGCGGCAGTTCAGCGGAGGGCACATGGAACAGCGAGGCATTGGCGAAAATCGCGTCGAAACGCGCCGGAGGCAAGTCGAGCTGCAGGAACTGCTGTTGCCACACCTCGCAGCCGGAATAGTCGCGAGCCATGCGGCAGAACGCGGGGCAGCCATCGAGCCCGACCGCGCGGTGGCCTTGCTCGCGGAACCAGCGCAGGTCGCGACCGGGGCCACAGCCGAAGTCGAGGATGTCGAGCGCCTGCCCGGCCGGGAATGGCGCCAGCAGCGCGGCGCGGTTCTGCGACACGTCATGGTCACGCGTACCGGCCCAGAACGCTTCAGCATTGCGCGTGTAGTGGGCGAGTGTCTGCGCCTCGATCTGTACCAGTTCGCCGTTATTGCCTGTCATTGCCGGGTTTACTGGATCAGGCGCAGCGCAAACGGCACGCGGAACGGCTTGCCGTCAGAGGCTGCCACTGCACCCATGATGCAGAACAGCAGGTGGCACAGCCACGCGGCACCGATGACGAGAAAGCCGACGAGGATGATCGACAGTACCTTGCCGACCACCAGCAGGAGGAAGAACGTGATACTCCAGTTCAGCGCTTCCTTGGCCTGGTCCTGCACGTAGTCGTCATCCTTCTTGACCAGGTAGAACGCCAGGCCGGGGATGAAGAGCAGCAGGGTGCTGCCCAGCCAGCACAGCAATGCGAGGTTCTTGCTGTCCTGTGACGGTGCGGGTGGCGGCGCTGGCGTGTTGTCTTGCGGTTCGTGGTCGATGATCTCGGGCATGCTGCGTCTCCTGCAAGGGCGGTCGGATGT
>CALMIC010000087.1 GCA_937864065.1 uncultured Cellvibrionales bacterium
CAGCTGGCGAGGTTGGCCGCCGGCAGCCCGCCGGCGTTGGCAAACTGCCCGCCGGCATAGAGCTTGCCGCTGCCATCCACCGCCAGGGCATTGACCTTGCCATCCGCGCCGGAGCCGAGCGGGCTCCAGCTGCTGCCATTCCAGAGCGCGATGTTGCCTGCTGCTACACCCCCCGCCGTGGTGAACGAGCCGCCGGCCACCACATTACCGAGGGCATCCTGGGCCAGCGCCAGCACTGCGCCGTTCATGCCGGACCCGAGCGGGCTCCAACTGCTGCCATTCCAGCTGGCGACGGAGTTCGCAGTGCTGCCGTCCGCCGTGGTGAAGTCGCCGGCGGCATAGAGCTGGCCAATACTGCTGCGCAACAGCGCGCTGACGGTATTGTTCATGCCACTGCCGAGGTTGCTCCAGGCCGTGCCATCCCACAGCGCCACCGAATTGGCGGCGACACCACCCGCCGTGGTGAATTCCCCGCCGGCAAAGACCTGCCCACCCGGACCTGTGGCCAGCGAATAGACGACGGCGTTCATGCCACCACCCATGGCATTCCAGGTCGAGCCGTCCCAGCGGGCGATACGCGCCGTGCCTGCCTTGCCGCCAGCACTGCCGAAATCACCACCCGCGATCAGGTGGCCGTTGCTGTCAATCGCCAGTGCGTAGACTGTGTAATCGGCACCGCTGCCCAGCGCATGCCACTGGCTACCGTCCCAGCGCGCCACATAACCTGCCTTGATGTTGCCCACCATCGTGAACGTACCGCCCACGAAAATGTCGCTGCCGCTGCGCGCGATGGCATAGACAATGCCGTCACTGCCCGGCAGGCCACCCATGCTGAGCCAGTTCACATCGCCGACCGTCGGGTCGATGGTCAGCGGGTAACTCGCCGTGCTGTCGTCCACCACGATGGCCAGCCGGCCAGCCGCCAGCTGGTGCATGTGGGCGGGCAAGGTCTGGCCCTTGGCATCGGTCACCAGCAGGCGGTCATAGGTCAGCCAGCGGCTGGAACCGCCCGGTTGCACGGCAAAGCCGTCAGCCCGTGCTGCCAGCACAGCATCAGCCACAACCACCTCGAGCTGAAGCGCCCCCTCGCCGGCCGGCTTGAGCGGCACGATGAAGTCCTGGCGGATACCGTGGGCAGTATTGCTGACCTGTTCGGCAACAGCCAGCCGGTTGTCCGCTGACTGGTAGGTATGTATGACCGCGTCATCGGCGCGGTACACCACCTGCGATGCCATCGGCTGCACGGATCCCGGCCGGCCGGCCGCAGCAAGGCGCAGGCTGAAGCGACCCTGTTCACCAGCGGCGGGGCTGGTGGAAGTGAAGGTGATGCCGTCGCGGCTGACCTCGGCCTGCAGCGCCTGCAGCGGGTTGTCGAGCCGGAATCGCTCGCTGCCAGCCGCCGTGGTCTTGAGCACCCCCGGCCCCAGCTGCCCGGCCAGCAGCTCATCGAATCCCGCCGAACCGGCCGGTGCCGGTATTGCCCAGAGATTTCCGGCAGCAAGGGCCAGCAACAGGCAACAATAGCGTAGTGTTTTCATCGGGATTCCATTGTCATTATTCAGCATAACTATACGGCCTGCAGGCCGACAACAGCAGCAAACCACGCTGCCAGCCATCCGCCCAGTCAGCCTTTTATCGTATGCCCGCTGCCCCGCGCAGGTATCGCCCACCCTGTAAAAGGTGGGTAGAATGGCGCCCCTGTCCGAACCCCCTTTCCCTCCCTGTATTAGAGGAAACCGCGATGGCCTTTGTTGTTGGCGAAAACTGTATCAACTGCAAACACACCGACTGCGTCGAAGTGTGCCCGGTAGACTGCTTCTATGAAGGCCCGAACTTCCTGGTTATCCACCCGGACGAGTGCATCGACTGCGCCCTGTGTGAACCGGAGTGCCCGGTGAATGCGATCTACTCCGAAGATGAAGTGCCTGCCGACCAGGCCGAGTTCATTGAGCTGAACGCCGAGCTCGCCAAGCAGTGGCCGAACATCACCGAGATGAAACCTGCCCTGCCGGATGCCGAAGAGTGGAAGGACAAGCCGGGCAAGCGCAGCCAGCTGCAGCGCTGAGTTCAGGCAAGATAAAAAAGGCGACCCTCGGGTCGCCTTTTTTGTTGCCCGAAGATTAACAAGGCCGCAACACCACTGCCGACGGTGCGGCACTCGCCGCCTGCCGCTTGTAGCCAATGCGGACGAGTTCAAAACCGTTATATTGCCAGAACGCCAGCACTTCCGGCGTGGCACTGAAACTGCTGCCGATGGCCTGTACGCCTCGCAGCTGCTGATCAGCAATAACGGCTTGCAATAACCGCGAACCCAGACCACGCCCCTGCAAGGACGTGTGTACGGCAATGCGCACGACGCGCGCGACGCGTTGCTGCAAATACTGCGGCTGCTGCTCGTGGATCGCGAGCGTCTGGACCAGCAAGTGACCGCGCGGACGACGCCGACCCGCAGCAATTTCGTTCGCCATCTCGGTATCCAGGCTGCCTTCCTCCACCACCAGTGCCACGGCCAGTGTCTTGCCCTCCGCCGCCATCCGGTACAGCGACAACTGCGGCGCGTCGAGCAGGAAACGCAGGTCATCCGGTGTAGTGCGGTAGTGCGCCGAGCGCAGCAAGCCATAAACATCGCGCAGCAATACCGGATCATCGAGCAGTTGTTGCTGCGTCAATGTTTCAGGGTGAGGCCCTGCTGCGGCCGCTGTTGGCAATACCGGCTCCTGTGCATCGAGCAATAGCGCGCGGTACAGCCACGCCTCCAGTGGATCACCATCCGCCCAGCGCACCGGTGCTGGCAAGTCCAGCCGCTGCCAAGTGGGAAATGCGCGGTCGAGCTCGCGCAAACAGCGCAACACGAAGCCCTGGCCAGTGCCTTCGTAGCCGTCGGTCGTGGTGGCGAGTATGGCGTGCGGGAAGCGCTGCAGCAGTTCCAGCAACATCGGCAACGGCAGCGCAGCAGCTTCGTCGACCAGTAACACATCGGCGGTGACAGATTGATCCTGCAACAGCATGTCCGGCGCGCTGAACGCCAGCTCGCCACCGGCATGCCGGAACACGCTCGCCACCGACCGCCGCGACGGGGCAACCAGCAACACTTGCTTGCCCTGCTGCTGCCACTGGCGCGCGGCAAAACCGAGCAGGGCCGACTTGCCATGCCCGCGCCCGGCCAACAGGACCGACACCCCGCTGTGGCCAGCCAGTTGCTGCAGGCACTGCTGTTGGGCAGCGGATGGCCGGCTGTCAGCCGCAAGCAGCGGCAGCGCCGGCCACTGCAGGCTGGCGGGAATACAAGCCGCGCAGCCCTGCTGTAACAGCAGCACACCGGGTGCACTGGCAGCCAACAACAGGCTGTGGCGCAAGTGGGCGATAAAACGCTGCGGCAAACGGTGCCAATCATGGGGATAGCTGGCGAGCCGTGCGTAATCGGGATCAGCGGTTTGCGGCCAGTGATCCAGCGGTGGTACCAGCAGCAACAGCGCTCCACCGGCAACCACTGTACCGGCCACTGCGGCCAGTGCATCCGGATGCAGGCCACTGTGGGCATCGAACACTGCCAGCGGGCATTCGCTGCCGAGCAGCTGCCGTGCCTGGCCAGCAGGCATGCCATCTTCACCGATCCAGGCAGCGCCCGCCGTGCTGCCGGTCAGGTTTTGCGCGGTGCTGCGACACCAACCCGGTGTGCCGGCCAGCACCAGCAGGGCGCGCTGCCGCCCTGCCCGCGCCTGTTGCAACAGGGCCTCGATTGCCGATGCCGGAGCAGATGCCATGTTGATAATTGCCCTGTGATAGCCGCCGTGCATAATGGCTAGACAATTATTCACGGACAAGCATTGTGTTTGAGAAGCTCCGTACCGGTTACCACGCCGCCCGCCGCATCGGCCAGACCAGCATCGCCCTGCAGAAAAGCGGTTGGCGCTGGCTCAACAACCGGCAGATGCCCTTGCCGGAACTCGCGCGCGATACCGTCGAGTCGCTGGGCTCCACCTACATCAAGCTCGGCCAGCTGATCGCCAGCTCGCCGTCGCTGTTCCCGCACGAGTATGTGCAGGCATTCCAGAGCTGCCTGGACCAGACCACCCCGCTGCCGTTCAGTACCATCGAGAAAGTGCTGCACGGCGAATTCGGCCCGACGCTGTCGCGCTATTTCCGCGACATTGACCCGGTACCGCTGGCCTCGGCCTCCATCGCCCAGGTGCATGCCGCGCGGCTCTACAGCGGCGAGGACGTGGTGATCAAGGTGCAGAAACCGGGCGTGGAAGACATCCTCGCCACCGATTTCCAGTTCATGCAGTTCTCGGCCATGCTGCTCGAGAAACTGAGCCGGCATATCCCACCCTCGTCAATCACCGACATGGTCGAGGAAATCCGCAACGGCATGCTGGAAGAATGCGATTTCTACCGCGAGGCCGACAACATCGCGCTGTACCGCCGCTTCCTCGACAAGAACGCCATCACGCATGTCACCGTGCCGGAAGTGTTCCGCGCGGCATCGAGCAAGCGCGTGCTGACGATGGAGCGTTTCCATGGCGTGCCGCTCTCCAATACCGACGAGGTGCGCAAGCGCTCGGCCAACCCGGAACAGGCGCTGATCGACGCGCTCAACACCTGGTTCCTGAGCCTGACACAATGCCAGATCTACCACGCCGACCTGCACGCCGGCAACGTGATGATGCTGGATGACGGCCGCATCGGCTTCATCGATTTCGGTATCGTCGGCCGCATCTCGCAAAAGACCTGGGAATCCCTGCTGTCGCTGATTGCCACCGTGCCGACACGCGACTTCAACGCCATCGCCCGCTCACTGGCCGGCATCGGCGCCACCAAGCAGAAGGTCGATACGGCTGCCCTCGCCCGTGACCTGCAGCAGCTGTACCAGCGCTTCGAGGAAGACGTGATCAATGACGACTTCCTCAACGAAGTGACCTTGCAGGTATCCACCCTCGGCCGCCAGCACGGCATCCGTTTCCCGCGCGAGTTCACCTTGCTGCTGAAGCAGTTCCTGTACTTCGACCGTTACATCCGCCAGCTGTCACCGGATCTCGACCTGTTCGGCGACGAGCGCCTGTTGTTGCACAGCGGCCAATGAGGCCAACACCGTGAAAACGCTGGCCGGCAACCTGTTGTTATTGCTGCTGTCAACCTTGTTCGCGCTGCTGTTGCTGGAACAGGGCTTCCGTGTCTGGCTATTTGGCTGGCAGGCGTTCGACAGCGCGGCGCTGCGCAACAATGTGCCGGTCAACAACGCCGGCATCATGCAGCAATCAGCGTTTGACGACATCTACTGGGAACTGAAACCGGACCTCGATGTGTCATTCAAGCTGGCGCACCTGACCACCAACAGCCACGGCCTCGCCGATCGCGAATACCCGCTGCACAAACCTGTCGGCACGTACCGCATCGCGGTGCTCGGCGATTCCTACAGCATGGCCTCCGGCGTTGATACCGACAAGAACTACCACGCCCTGCTGGAAAAGCAACTCAGCGCCAGCACAGGCCGGCCCTACGAGTTCATCAATTTTGCCGTCGGCGGTTTCGGCCTGGAACGCTACAACGCCACACTCGAACACAAGGTGCCGGCCTGGCAACCGGATGCCATCCTGCTGGGCTATTGCGGTTTCAACGACCATTTCGCCCTGCCGCCGCCCACCGGTGCTGTGCCACCGTTCAACCCACCGCGTATAGACGGTTTCCGCTTGTCGTATGTCATGGAATATATCCGGCTACGCGAAGCCGAAAAACGGGCGCGCGAAGACACAACCGGCATGGTGCTGTCCGACAAACACCTCGCGTTCATCGACCGTGAACTGGCACGCACGCGCGAGCTGGCCGACCGCATCAAGCCCGGCATGCCGATCCTGTTCGCCTATCTCGACAACCGTGCCCACAGCGAACAGGACCTGCAGGCGATTGCGGCGATTGCACAACGGCACGGCATGGCCTTTGTCGACACGAGCCGCCAGTTTGCCGGCACCCGCATCGACGACTACAGCATCCAGCTGCTCGACAGCCACCCGAATGCGCCAGCCCATGCGCTGTTTGCCGCCACGTTGCTAGACGCCATCCGGTCGCAACAGCTGTTCGGCAGCCAGGGAGACAGACGATGAGCCAGGGGCTGTCACGCCGCCGCTTCCTGCAAGCCTCGCTGGCCACACTCGCAGCCAGCAGTTTTACACCAGGCATCCTCGGCAAGACGGGCAAACAACCCAATATCCTCTTCATCGCCTTTGATGACCTGAACGACTGGGTGGGCTGCCTCGGCGGCTATCCCGGCAAGATCCGCACACCGAATATCGATGCACTGGCGGCGAGCGGCACGCTGTTCACCAATGCGCATTGCGCAATCCCGCTGTGCAACGCCTCGCGCACCAGCACGCTGACCGGCATCTCGCCGCTGAAAACCGGCGTGTTCTATAACAACACGCGCTGGCGTGAGCAACCGCAACTGAAACACGCCGTGACGCTGCCGCAACTGTTGCGCAACCACGGCTATCGCGCCATTGGCGCCGGCAAGGTGTTCCATTTCCATGATGCTGCTTCGTGGGATGACTACTGGCCGGACAATGCACACGGCTTTCCCGAAGAACCGGTGCAGCCCGACAACGAGCACCCGCTGAAAGGTGGCCCGCCGCAGAACCGCATCGACAGCACCTTCGACTGGGGCGCGGTCGATACCCCTTTGGAAAAAACGCCGGATTACCAGGTCGCCGACTGGCTCATCCGCCAGCTGCAGCAACCGCCGCAGCAACCGCTGTTCATCGGCTATGGCGTCGGCAAGCCACACCTGCCGTGGTACTTGCCCAAGGGGTATTTTGACCGCTACCCGCTCGACAGCGTGCAGCTGCCGGCCGTACTGCAGGATGACCTGGCCGATGTGCCTGCCGCCGGCCGTGAACTGATCAACGACTACATCCACCAGGACATTATCCGCCACGGATTCTGGAAAAAAGCCGTGCAGGCCTATCTCGCCTCGATCACCTTTGCTGACGAGCAGCTCGGCCGCGTCTTGCAGGCCTTGCGTGCCTCGGCGCTGGCCGACAACACAGTGATCGTGCTGTGGTCTGACCACGGCTGGCACCTCGGCGAGAAACTGCAATGGCGCAAGCTGACACTGTGGGAAGAAGCCACGCATATCCCGCTCATTGTCAGTGGCCCAGGCGTCAAGGCCGGCCAACGCTGCGACGCACCAGTGAGCCTGCTGGACCTTTACCCGACCCTGGCCGGGCTGGCCGGCATCCGCGCCAGCGCAGATGGCCATGCCCTGCAGCCGCTGCTACAGGATGCGCGTGCACCATGGCCACATGCAGCCATCACACTGTGGCAGATGCACGGCAACCAGTATCACCTGGCTGTGCGCGACCGGCATTTCCGCTACATCCGCTATGCCGATGGCAGCGAGGAGCTGTACGACCACCGAAGCGACCCGCACGAATGGCACAACGTGGCCGCTGTAGCCAGCTACCGTGCCGACAAGTCACGCCTGGAGGCGCAACTCGATGCCTACCTTGCAGGGCACCATGGCGGCTGAATACCGTTCATATGCCCGGCTGGTGCAATTGCTGGCGCTTGCACTGTGCTGCCTGTTGCCAGTACTGGCAGAGGCTGCCGCCACGCTTGAAGTGCGCGATGGCGAGGTAGAACAGCAACTGCCCAGCCAATGGCTGCAATTTCATGACCCGGGCCTGCTGCCAGCGGATACGGCCGTTATCTTCACTTTGCACGACAGCCATTGGCGCAACATCCTGCAATTGCCATTCTCACTGGCCTTCCAGCGCGACCATACGCTGTGGTTCCGTTTCTCCGTACGCAATCGCGATGCAGAACCCGCCCGGCTGGTGCTGGTAAACACCAATCCGCTGACCAATGACATGGCGATCTATATGGCTTCAGCCGTTGGCATCCAACGGCATGACAGGATCGGCAACAACGGCGACGGCTCGCGCTCCGCCCTGCTCGTGCTACCGCCTCATTCGGAACAGACCGTGCATGTGATGAGCCAGGGTTTCCATGCCGCCTATGTGACGCTCGGTATCGAGAGTGAAAAACGCTTCCAGCAGCAACAGTACGGCAAGCACCTCATCAACGGCATGCTGTACGGTATGCTGGCCGGCCTGACACTGTATAACCTGTTGGTCGGCATCAAGACCCGCCAGCGTATGTATTTCGTCTACGGGCTGCTAGGCGCTGCCAATATCCTCTCCATGATCACTGCACAAGGCGTGCTGGAACGCTGGCTAGTGCCGGATTTCCTCAGCCTGGACATGAGCA
>CALMIC010000088.1 GCA_937864065.1 uncultured Cellvibrionales bacterium
AAAAATTGTGCGGATTGATTGCGGGAATTGCACGGAATCCGTAGGGGCGACCTGCGGTCGCCCTCCCTGAACATTGCCCCATTCAAGAACCAGGGCGACCGCAGGTCGCCCCTACCGCACATCCCCTGCCCAGCTCGGTCACCTTGCCTGCTGGCTGCGATACACCGCCTACGGCGGCACTCATCCTGCGGCATAGGCTTCACACTTCGACAGGTTCAGCGCATCGCTCAAGTAGCGAATCGACAGCCTTGACACCCACCGCATTCGTATTAACAATGTAAATACATATGGATATGGCAGCGGATCATGGATGTGGAATTCCTGTTGCACGGGATCGCCTTTGTGGCGAACCGGACAAAGATGACAGCTAACGAACGAAAGCACGGTATCAGCCCGGAACAAGCCGCGGAAGCCTTCTTCGACCCGTTCCTGAAAGTGGTGGACGCCAGCCGGGAGAACGAGGCCCGCGATGCCATCATCGGCATGGATACCGGCAGCCGGCTGCTCTTTGTTGTGCATCTGGCTCAGGAAGATGAACGCATACGGCTGATTTCAGCCCGCAAGGCCACCAGACAGGAGCGGGATCACTATGAAAATGACTGACCTGAAAACGCGCCTGCAACGCAATCGCCCGATGACGACTGTGACGCTGCGGATGCCGGAGGATGTGCTGGCCGACCTGAAGCGCATGGCACCGCTGCTCGGCTATACGGGCTACCAACCCCTGATGCGCACTTACATCGGCCAGGGCTTGCGGGCTGATCTGGAAAAACTGGAAAACACGGCTATCAACCGGTTTGTGGAGGCTCTTCGCCACCAGGGCGTGCCCGACGAAGCGATCCGCAAGGCTATCGCGGAAATGGCGGCGTAGCCCTGCCGGTTGGCATCACGCACATTTGCCGCGCGCATCCAGCCTTGCCGCCGCGCGTTCGGCCGCGGCTTTTACCTGCGCCGGCGCCGTGCCGCCGATATGGTTGCGCGCATTGACCGAGCCTTCCAGCGTCAGCACGGCGAACACATCGTCATCAATCATGCTGCCGAAGCTGCGCAACTCGTCGAGCGACATCTCGGCCAGGTCCTTGCCGGTGGCCACACCGTGGCCGACCGCCTTGCCGACGATCTCGTGCGCATCGCGGAACGGCACGCCCTTGCGCACCAGGTAATCGGCGAGATCCGTGGCGGTGGCAAAACCGCGCCGCGCCGCTTCGTACATCACGTCTTTTTTCGGCTCGATGGCGGGAATCATGTCGGCAAAGGCGCGCAGGCAATCCTTGACGGTGTCGATCGCGTCGAACAGCGGTTCCTTGTCTTCCTGGTTGTCCTTGTTGTAGGCCAGCGGCTGGCCTTTCATCAGCGTCAGCAGTGCGATGAGGTGGCCGTTGACGCGGCCGCTCTTGCCGCGCACCAGTTCGGGCACGTCGGGATTTTTCTTCTGCGGCATGATCGACGAGCCGGTGCAGAAGCGGTCCGGCAACTGCACGAAGTTGAACTGCGCCGAGGTCCACAGTACCAGCTCCTCGCTCATGCGCGACAGGTGCGTGGTGATGAGTGCCGCTGCGGCACAGAACTCGATGGCGAAATCGCGGTCGCTGACCGAATCGAGCGAGTTCTCGCTCGGCCGGTCGAAACCGAGCAGCGAGGCGGTGAGGTGACGGTCGATCGGGTAGGTGGTTCCGGCGAGCGCTGCTGCACCGAGCGGGCTCACATTGAGGCGCGCGCGGCAATCCGCCAGGCGGCCGTAGTCGCGCTCGAGCATTTCATTCCACGCCAGCAGGTGATGGCCGAAGGTGATCGGCTGCGCCGTCTGCAGGTGCGTGAAGCCCGGCATGATCGTCGCGTGCTCGCGGGCCGCCAGGGTGACCAGGCCACGCTGCAGGCGGGTCAGTTCGCAACAGATGTTGTCGATCTCGTCGCGCAGGTAGAGGCGCACGTCGGTGGCGACCTGGTCATTGCGCGAACGGCCTGTGTGCAATTTCTTGCCGGCAATGCCGATGGCGTCGGTCAGGCGAGCCTCTATGTTCATGTGCACGTCTTCCAGCGCCACCGACCAGGCGAAGTCACCGCGCTCGATCGCCGCCAGGATGTCTGCCAGGCCCTGCCTTATCGCCGTCCAGTCGGCTTCGGTCAGGATGCCGGCGCGGTACAGCATCTCGGCATGGGCCAGCGAGCCGCGGATGTCCTGCCGGTAGAGGCGCTGGTCAAAGACCACTGAGGCGGTAAAACGCTCCACAAAGGCATCGGTGGCTTCACTGAAACGCCCGCCCCACGGCTTAATCGTGCTATCGTCAGATAAAGCAGCTTTGTTCTGTTCGCTCATGGGGCAGTCCGGCTGGAATCAGGATGAATTGAAGAAAAACGATTATATCAGCATGTCTTTGCAGGACAGGACAACAACGGGGCAACCCGGCAGCGCGGCACCGGTGCCTGCCGTAGCGGCGCATTTCCACTTGCCCGACTTGTGCCGCATCACGGCACTGCTGCCGCTGATCCTCGTTGGCGAGCTGCTGGCCATCGCCCTCACCATCGCCACCCGCCGCCCGCCCGCTTTCGACTGGATCTATTTCTCGCTGGTGAGCGCCGAGATCCTCTGGATCGTGCTGATCGGCGCCCTGCTGCTGTGCCGCCTGCGGCCGCTGTTGCCGCGCCTGTCCGCCGCCAGTGGCGTTGCTCTGTGTTTTGCCGTGCTGCTGGTGACCATCGCCCTGGTCGCGACGGCTGGCCAGTGGCTGCTCGGTTACCTGAAGCCGGACTGGGGCAGCGCAGTGTGGGTTGTGCTGCAACACCTGGCCGTCGGCGGCATCATCGCCGGGCTCGCGCTGCGCTATTTCTTCCTGCAACAGCAGTTGCACCTGCAACAACAGGCCCAGCTGCAGGCACTGATGCAGGCGCGTTTCCAGTCATTGCAGTCGCGCATCCGCCCGCACTTCCTGTTCAACAGCATGAATATCATCGCGAGCCTGATTGACAGCGACCCGGCCACGGCCGAGCGCGTGGTCGAGGACATGAGCACCCTGTTCCGCGCCAGCCTGTCGGATGCCGACAATGTCGTGCCACTGGCGCAGGAAATCTCGCTCTGTGAACGCTATATCGCCATCGAGCAGCTGCGCCTCGGTGAACGCCTGCAGGTGCAGTGGCACCGCCAGCTGCGCGACGACCAGTGCCCGGTGCCGTCGCTTTGCCTGCAGCCGCTGGTGGAAAATGCCATCTACCACGGCATCCAGCCGCTGGTGCAGGGCGGCACGATCGACATTACCCTCGACGACAGCGACAACCGCTTGCGTGTGACAATCAGCAACCCGTACGATCCGTCCATCACACCGCGCAAACGCGGCAATGGCATGGCGCTCGACAATCTCGAACAACGGCTGCGCGCGCGCTACGGCAGTGCGGCAGTCTTTTCTGTCGAGCGGCAGGCAGCACAGTTTGTGGTGAGTTTCAGTATTCCGCTGGCCGTGCCGGACGGCCAGCAAGGGAGGAAGGCATGAAAATCCTGATCGTCGATGACGAGAAACTCGCTCGCGACCGCCTGGCGCGCATGCTGGAGAAAGAGGGCGGGCACACGGTGGTCGGCGAGGCCGCTGATGGCCGCAGTGCGATTGACCAGGTCAGCCAGCTGCAACCCGAGGTCGTGCTGCTCGATATCCGCATGCCTGGCATGGATGGCCTTGAGGCCGCCCGCCACCTGATGAAACTGGACAACCCGCCGGCGATCATTTTCTGCACCGCCTATGGTGAACATGCGCTCGAGGCGTTCCAGACCCATGCCGTCGGCTACTTGCTGAAGCCGGTCAAAGCGGAACAGCTGGCCGTGGCGCTGGCATCGGCAGCACGGCTTAACCGCGCGCAGTTGCAGCAGATTGCCGCGATCCCGGCCGAATCCGAACCCGCTACCGGCAGTGTGGCGACCATGCAGCGTGCCGCAGCGCGCCAGCATATCAGCGCGCGCACCCGCCACGGCCTGGAACTGGTGCCGATCGCCGACGTGCGCTGCTTCCTCGCCGACCACAAGTACGTGACGGTCTACCACACCAAAGGCGAACTGCTGATTGATGACACGCTGAAGGACCTCGAGGAAGAATTCGGCGACCGCTTCGTGCGCGTGCACCGCAATGCGCTGATCTCGCTGCCGCATGTGGAAGGCATGGTGCGCGTGCCGCCCGGCCATTACTGCATCAAGTTGCAGGGCACGGCGGTCAAGCCTGTCATCAGCCGCCGCCATGTGACGGATTTGCGCAACCAGCTCAAGATGCTGTGACAACAGCCCTTACGACCAGCCCTGCAGCGACAGCGTGCTGCTGAAGCGGCGCAGCTCGCCAGTGAGCGGATCGTCAAAGGCCAGCGACTGCGCCAGCAATTGCAGCGGGCGGTTGAAATCATCATCCACGACCGGCTGCACAGCCGGATACAACACGTCATTGACGATCGGCGCCCCGAGCGCGGCGAGCTGCACACGCAACTGGTGCTTGCGCCCGCTGACCGGCTGCAGGCGATACAGCGCCAGCCCATCACGCTGCTTCAGCAACTCAACCACTGTTTCACTGTTCGGCTCGCCCGGCACCTCGCGCGTGCGGAAGAAGTGTTCGTCCTGCACCAGCCGGCTGCGATAGCGCAGCGGCATCCCGCTGTTGCACAGCATCGGCGCCACCGCAAGATAGGTTTTCTGCACGGCACGCGTGCGGAACAAGGCCTGGTAGGCATCACGCGTGGCGGGGTTGACGGAAAACAGCACGAGGCCGGCGGTGTCCTTGTCGATCCGGTGCAAGGGCGACAGCGTCGCGATGCCGGTGGCCTGTTTCAACCGCACCAGCAGTGTCTGCTGCACGAAACGCCCTGACGGCAGCACCGGCAGGAAATGCGGCTTGTCAGCGACGAGCAGCTGGTCATCGCGATAGAGGATGCGCTCGGCAAACGGGATGACGGTTTCCTGCGCCAGCTCGCGGTAGTAGTAGATCGTATCGCCCGTGCGACAGGCATCGCCGGCGGCCAGTGCGCGGCCGCAACCATCCAGCACCAGGCCGCGCTCGAAACGCGACTGCCACACCGCAACACCCACCGCCGGAAATCGTTTGTCGAGGAAAGCGGCGACAGTGGCCCATTCGCCCACCGGCACCTGCACGCGGCTGGCGCCGACACCGTCACGTAATGGCGGGACGAATTCCGCTGGTTTGCTGTTCACAGGCCTGTCGCTATCCGGGATGGCAGGCGGCGAGTATAGCGCCGCGTCGAGCGGGTACCGCTCCGGCCGTTATGGCCTAGAATTGGCACACCCGTTTTTACAGGACTGTTTCCATGGATCCTATCCAGCTCGATTTCTGGGTTTCCGGTGCACCGGTGGCCCTCGGCGCACTGACTGCGCTGGTGATCGCCCTGCGCGGCCAGTGGCTGCCCGGCCTGCTGTTGCTGCTGCCGTTTGCCTTCCTGCTTGGCCATGCCTACTGCGTCACCTACGCCAGCAATGACATCTTCAGCTTCGAGAATGTCATGACGCCGTACAACGAAATGGAAATGCAGCTGGTGATCCCCGACTGGTACCGCTACTTCCTGCACGCCAAGGCGGTGTCCTACCTCGGCTGGCCGGTGGGAATCTGGCTGCTCGCACGCCGCCGGCCTGGCTGAAATCACCGCGGATGCGCGCGTTCTCGTTCTCGCCCATCGGCACCCTGCATTCCCCCTTTCGCGAGAAGTTCGGCATCCCGCGCCAACCGGGGCTGGCGCCGCACGCGACCAGCCGGCTCGTCCTGCACCCCCCCTTTGCGTCCCGCGAGGCCGTTGCCGGGCTCGAGGGTTTCTCGCATTTGTGGCTACTGTTCGCCTTCCACGCCACCGCGGCGCAGGGCTGGCAACCGTCCGTGCGCCCGCCGCGCCTCGGCGGCAACGAGCGGCTCGGTGTGTTCGCCACGCGCACGATGTTCCGGCCGAATCCTGTGGGCCTGTCGGCCGTCGAGCTGCTCGGGATTGTCGATGGGCCGGCCGGTGTCGAGTTGTTGCTGCGCGGCGCCGACCTGCTCGACGGCACCCCGGTGCTCGACATCAAGCCCTACCTGCCCTACGCCGACAGCCTTCCGGATGCCCGCGCCGGCTTTGCGCCGAGCCCGCCAGCCCTGCTGCCGGTGCGCTGGACCGACGAAGCCCTGGCCGATGCCGAGCGCCTGGCACTTGCCCCCGACCTGCGCTGCCTGGTCGACGAAGTGCTGGCGCAGGACCCGCGCCCGGCCTACCGCAGTGGGCAGGACGACGGGCGCGAATACGGTGTCTGGCTGGATCGCGTCAACGTGCGTTTTGCCGTGCGCGATGGCGTGGCAAGGGTACTGGGAATAGAACCGGTCGCCGGATCCAGCACATAACCCTTACAATACTGTGACTTTCTTGCTGCCGCCTCCCGGAACCTGCCCATGAGCACTCTGCCGCCCTGCCCGAAATGCCAGTCCAGCTACACCTACGAGGACGGCGACCTGTTCATCTGCCCCGAATGCGCGCACGAATGGCCGCGCCAGGCCGAAGCCAGTGAGGAAACGGCGCGCGTCGTCAAGGATGCACACGGCACGCCGCTGGCCGACGGCGACACGGTCACCGTGATCAAGGACCTCAAGATCAAGGGCTCCTCGCTGGTGGTGAAAGTCGGCACCAAGGTGAAGAACATCCGTCTCGTCGACGGCGACCACGACATCGACTGCAAGATCGACGGCATTGGCGCGATGGGCCTGAAATCGGAATTCGTGAAGAAGGTCTGAGCGCCCTATACTGGCTGCGGGCAAACTGACAGGGAACGACCGCCATGCAATGTCCGCAGTGCCAGCACAACATCGACTACAGCTGGCGGGTTTACGCCTCCAACCCGCTGGGCCGCTTCACCTGCAACGAGTGCGGGGCGCGCTACAAGCTGCTGCGGCCGCAGCTGTATTACGTCATTGCTGTGCTGTTTGTGAGCCTCTACACCGGCTCGGCCCTTGCCCTGGTGTACTACGGCGCTGGCCTTTTCAGCAGCAGCACCACCTTCACTGCCGCCTACCTCGTGCACCTGATGGCCAGCTGCGCGTCCTGGTGTTTTTTCGACCGGCGTTACGAAGCCACCTTGCCCACCGGCCTGCGCTAGCCGCAGCCTGACTGGCGTACCGCTGTGAAGAATCCCTGGCGCAAGCTGCCGGCGGGCATCTGGGCACTCGGGATCGGCTCACTCTGCATGGATACCTCCTCGGAGCTGATCCACAGCCTGCTGCCGCTGTTTATGGTGAGCGTGCTCGGCAGTTCGATGCTGACGGTCGGCATCGTCGAAGGCATCGCAGAGGCGACCGCCGCCATCACGAAAGTTTTCTCCGGCGCCTGGAGTGACCGGCTCGGCCGCCGCAAGGGGCTGATGATCGCCGGTTATGCGCTCGCAGCCTTCACCAAGCCACTGTTCCCGCTCGCCCAGTCGGTGACATGGGTCCTGGCCGCGCGATTTACAGACCGCATTGGCAAAGGTATCCGCGGTGCGCCGCGCGATGCACTGGTGGCCGATATCACGCCGGCCAGCGCCCGTGGTGCCGCCTATGGCCTGCGACAGGCGCTGGATTCGGTCGGCGCGCTGCTCGGCCCGGCGCTGGCGATGCTGCTGATGCTCTGGCTGGCCAACGACATGCGCGCCGCGATGTGGCTGGCGGTTATCCCGGCATTTCTCGCCGTGCTGGTACTCACGCTCGGCGTACAGGAACCCGACCGGCCGGTGGCAGCAGCTGTGAGTGACAGCGCACGCACACTGGCAGGCGTGCAACGCCTGCCGCTGCACTTCTGGTTCGTGGTGTTGCTGGGCGCCGTGTTCACGCTCGCGCGTTTCAGCGAGGCTTTCCTGTTGTTGCGCGCGCAGGCCGTTGGCATGGCCAACGCCCAGGTGCCGCTGGTGATGATCGTGATGAACCTCTGTTACGCGGCTGTCGCCTACCCGGCCGGTGCCGCTGCCGACCGCCAGCCACCTGCCCGGCTACTGCTCGCCGGCCTGTTGCTGCTCGTGCTGGCGGATGCCGTGCTGGCGCTGGCGACCGATGCGCTGGCCGTACTGGCCGGGGCGGCATTGTGGGGCTTGCACATGGCGTTCACCCAGGGCTTGTTGGCCAAGCTGGTCGCCGACCATGTGCCCGCAGGCCTGCGCGGCACCGGCTTCGGCATTTTCAACCTCGCCACCGGGGTGGCCTTGCTGCTGGCGAGCGTGTTGGCCGGCGCGCTGTGGCAGGCCTATGGCCCGCAAGCGACCTTTGCTGCCGGCGCCTTGTTCGCGATCATCGCGACGCCCGGTTTGCTGGTGTACAGTCGGAAACCTCGCCGCTAGCCGACAGGAACACACCATGGACCATGCCATCATCCGCAAGCCGGCCGATGACAGCACCTGCAACCTGCCGCACGATGGCGATCGTGTTGCCCTGCGCTTTATCGGCCGCGACTGGCCCAAGAGCAGCAGCGCAGTGCAGGACATCAGCTACGCCCAACTCGCGCAGCAGTCCTGCCGCTTCGCCAATGCATTGCACGCGCTCGGCGTGCAACAGGGCGACGTGGTGTTTGCGCTGGCGCCGCGCATCCCGCCGCTCTACACCGTCGTGCTCGGCAGCCTGCGCGCCGGCTGCGTGTTCTCGCCGCTGTTTTCCGCCTTCGGCCCGGAGCCCATCATCGCTCGCATGACGAAAGGCGTCGGCAAGGTGTTGTTCACGCTCGCGTCGTACTACCGGAAGAAAGTGGCGCCGGTGCGCGACCAGCTGCCGGCGTTGCAACACATTATCCTCATCGACGATGACGGTTCGCTGCAGGCGCTGCTCGGCAATACGCCCGGCGCGCTCGATTTCCACGCGCTGATGGCCGGCGCGAGCGACGCGCCGTTGTCCGAGCTCGGTTTCACCGGCATCGTTGTCGGCGCGGCACTCGGCGGCTTGCGCCCGGTTGTCGAGATCATGACCGTCAATTTCGCGTTCCTCGCACTGGACCAGATCATCAATTCTGCGGCGGTGATGCACCACATGAGCGGCGGCCAGTTCAGCGTGCCGCTGGTGATCCGCATGACCACCGGTGGCGGCCGCCAGCTCGCCGCGCAACACTCGAACGCGTTTGAAGGCTGGTATGCCCATATCCCCGGCATAAAAATCCTCGTGCCCGGCACGGTGGAAGACGCGCGCCACATGCTGGCACCAGCGCTGGCCGACCCCGACCCGGTGCTGATTTTCGAGCACGCATTGCTGCTGAACCGCGAAGAGGAATGCCGCGATCACATCGCGGATTTCAACCCGTGGTGCGCACAAGTGCGCCGCGCCGGCACACAACTCACACTGTTGAGTTACGGCGGCATGCTGGTGAAGGCGATGGCGGCGGCGGAACAGCTCGCGCAACAGGGCATCGACATCGAGGTCGTGGATCTGCGCTGCCTGCGCCCGCTCGATGACGCCACCATCATCGCCTCGGTGGCCAGGACGCATCGTGTGCTGGTGGTCGATGAAGGCTGGAAAACCGGCAGCCTGTCGGCCGAATTGTGCGCGCGCATCGTCGAGCAGGCCTTCTACGAACTCGATGCACCGGTGCAGCGCCTCTGCCGCGCGGAAGTGCCGATGCCTTACGCCAAGCCACTGGAAGAGGCCGCGCTCCCGCAAGTGGCCGATATCGTGGCGAAAGTACAGGAGATGCTGTGATGAAATATGCCGTGACGATGCCATCACTCGGCGCCGACATGGACGAAGGCAAGCTGCTCGAATGGCACATCCGCCCGGGTGACGTGATCAGCAAGGGCCAGCTGATTGCTGCGGTGGAAACCCAGAAAGCCGCTGTCGATATCGAGAGTTTCCGCGCCGGCACCGTGCTGGAACTGGTCGGGAACATTGATGACGTGATCCGCGTCGGCAGCACGATTGCCTGGCTGGACGTAGCGGACGACGACGTTGCCGCACCCGCTGCAGGACAGGCCGCTCCCGCTGCAGCCGCCGCACCTGCACCAGTGGTTGCCAGCGCCGCGACCCATGCGCCGCTACCCGGCCACCATCGCCAGCGCGTGTCGCCGGCCAGCGAGAAGAAAGCGGCCTCGCTGATCAACGTGCGCGAGGCCATTGCCCGCGCCATGGCGCGCTCGAAACGCGAGATCCCGCACTACTACCTGCAGTCGCAATTCCACATCGACAAGCTGGTCGCCTGGCTCGACGCGAAAAACCGTTCGTTGCCGCCGGAAGAGCGCCTGTTCATGCCGGCCGTGCTGATGCGCGCGGTCGTGCTGGCGCTGCAATCCAACCCGGCAATGAACGGCTATTACGAGAACGGCGCATTTGTGCGCAAGGATGCCATCCACCTCGGCATCACCGTCGGCCTGAAACCGGATGGTGTGATGACACCGGCCATCCTCGACGCCCACACGCTGTCGCTCGCGCAACTGAATGCCGCGTTCAGCGACCTCGTGCAGCGGGCACGCGCTGGCAAGCTGCGCAACCGCGAGATGACCGATGGCACTGTCACCGTCACCAATGTCGGCGAGCTCGGCGCCGATGCGGTCACCGGTGTGATTTTCCCGCCGCAAGTTGCGCTGGTCGGTTTCGGTCGCGTGCGCAAGGCACCGATCGTCGATGCCGACGGCGGCGTGCGCGGAGGCTATGTGCTGGACACTACGCTCGCGGCTGACCACCGCGTGAGCGACGGGCTCGCCGGCTCGCGCCTGCTGAGTATGATCGAACGGCTGCTGGCGCAGCCGGACAAACTGGAGAACTGACCATGGAGCGCAATGCCGTCAAGGCCGCCATCAAGAACATCTTCCACCACGTCGCGCCCGACATCGAGTTCGACGCGCTGGACCTGTCACGCCCGCTGCGCGACCAGGTCGAAATGGATTCGCTGGATTTCTACAATGTGCTGGTCGCGATCCACAAGCAGCTCGGCGTCAACGTGCCGGATTCGGTGCTGCTGGAACTGAACAACCTCGACGGTCTGGTCGACTACGTCGCTGCGAATGCCCGCTGAGCTGGCTGGCGCCCGCGTCCTCGTCATCGGCTGCGTGTGGCCCGAGCCGCGCTCGTCGGCGGCCGGTTCGCACATGTTACAGCTGCTCGATGTGCTGTTGCGCGCCGGCTGCAGCATCACTTTCGCCTGCGCCGCCCAGCCGGGCGACACGCGCGCCGACCTCACGGCCCTCGGCATCACCGAAACCGCGATCGCGCTGAACTGCAGCAGCTTTGATACTGTCGTACGTGAACTTGATCCGGCCATCGTCGTGTTTGACCGCTTCATGACCGAGGAGCAGTACGGCTGGCGCGTGGCGCAAGCCTGCCCGCAGGCACTCCGTGTGCTGGAAACGTCTGACCTGCACTGCCTGCGCGAAGCGCGCCACACCTTGCTGAAGCAGGCACTGGCACGCGGCGAGACTGGCGTGCCACAGCCCAGTGATGACGCGCTGTTTCTCGCGATGGCGCAACACGAGGTCGCACTGCGGGAAATTGCCGCGATCCTGCGCAGTGATTTGTCGCTGATGATTTCACCGGCGGAGATCGAGCTGCTGCAACAGCGCTTTGCCGTGCCCCCCACGCAACTCGTTTACTGCCCGTTCCTGCTTGATGCGCCGGATGCTGCCCAATGGCAACCTTTCACTGAACGCGAGCATGTCGTCACCATCGGCAATTTCCTGCACGCGCCGAACCGCGACGCGGTGCAATGGCTGCGCGAGGCCATCTGGCCGCTAGTGCGCGCGCAACTGCCGCAAGCCGAGTTGCACATCTACGGCGCCTACGCGCCGCAGCAGGTGCGCGAATGGCACCGCGAGCGCAACGGCTTTCTCATCAAGGGCTGGGCGGACGATGCGCTGGCTGTCATGGCACAGGCCCGCCTTTGCCTTGCCCCGCTGCGCTTCGGCGCCGGCCAGAAAGGCAAGCTGGTTGATGCGATGCTCACCGGCACGCCGAGCGTCACCACGTCGGTTGGCGCGGAGGGCATGCACGGCACACTGCCCTGGCCCGGCGCTGTTGCCGACCATGCCGCCGCCTTTGCGCAAGCCACCGTGCAACTGTATCGCGATGCCGCAAGCTGGCAGCGCGCGCAACAGCAGTGCTTGCCGGTACTGCAAGCAGGCTTCGACCGACTGGTGCATGGCCGCGCGGTCATTGGTAAAATCTCCCGCGCTCTCGCCAACGTTGGCGCTCACCGTGCGCCGCATTTCACTGGCCGCATGCTGTTGCATCACCAGCACCGCAGCACGGAATTCATGGGACGCTGGATCGAGGCGAAAAACAGGAACCTGTAGCATGGAGCTTCTTTTCCTGCATGAAAATTACCTTACTGAACCCGCCCCACACGGCCATTGGTAGCCGCATACCCGGTGAACACCTGCCACCATTGGGCCTGCTGTCGATCGGTGGACCGCTGCTTGATGATGGCCACGCAGTCCAGTTGCTTGACGCCGACCTGCACGACCTCCGTATCCCTGCCATCATCGCGGCGATTGCAGCAGACCTGCCGCAGGTGGTGATGATCGGTCACTCCGGCTCCAGCGCCGCGCACGACACTGTGCTGGCGATCTGCCGCGCGCTCAAGGCACTCGATGCCCGCATCACCATCGTTTACGGCGGCGTACATCCCACCTATCACTGGGATTCGATCCTGCGCGATTGCGCCGACATCGACGTGATTGTGCGCGGCGAAGGTGAACGCACCACGCCATTGCTGGTGCGTGCGCTCGAAGCCGGGATCCCGCTCGCCGGTGTGCGCGGCATTGCCTATCGCGAGCACGGCATGGTGCTCCACACCGCAGCTGCCGAGGTCATCGAGGATCTCGACCAGTTCCGCGTCGGCTGGGAGCTGATCAACCATGCGGACTATTCCTACTGGGGCGGCAAGCGCGCTGTCGTCGTGCAGTTCTCGCGCGGCTGCCCTTACCTGTGCAACTACTGCGGCCAGCGCGGTTTCTGGACGCGCTGGCGGCACCGCGACCCGGTGCGTTTTGCGCGGGAACTGGCGCGCCTGCACCGCGAGCACGGCGTGGAGTTGATCAATTTTGCCGATGAATTGCCCACCGGTTCGCGCAAGGCCTGGCGCAGCTTCCTTGAGGCACTGATCCGCGAGAACGTGCCGCTGGTTCTTGTCGGCTCCACGCGCGCCGGCGATATCGTGCGCGACAAGGACATCCTGCACATCTACAAACAGGCTGGCGTAATCCGCTTCCTGCTCGGCATCGAAACCTACAGCGAAGAGACCATGGCCGAGATCCGCAAGGGTGGCAGTGTGTCGGAAGACCGCGAGGCGATCCGCCTGCTGCGCGAGCACGGCATCCTGTCGATGGCGACTTATGTCATCGGTTTCCAGGAAGAGCGCGATGCCGATTACTGGCGCTCCTACCGTCACCTGCTTTCCTATGACCCGGACCAGGTGCAACTGCTCTACGCCACGCCGCACCAGTGGACGCCGTTCTATGCCACTGTCGAGCAGCGGCGCGTGACCCAGCTGGACCGCAAGAAGTGGGACTACAAGCACCAGGTGCTGGAAGCCGCCGGTGTGCCGGCCTGGCGCGTGTTCCTCTGGTTCAAGACCATCGAGGTGCTGATGCAGGCCAGGCCACGTGTGTTATGGCGCACGCTGTTCCACCGCGATGCCGGCTACCGCCATGCGATGCGCTGGTACACGCGCATGGGCCGCAAGGTGTGGCTGCACGAGGTGGCCGAATTCCTGTTCCACACCCGGCTGGAAAAGCACGGGCCTCGGTTGGCGGATTTCGCCGGCGGCGGCATGGCCGAACGCGAGTACTCAATGGTGTCGATCGGCAAGCGCTCAGCGGCGGCAGAACCGGTGCGGCTGGTGGATTGACGCACGGCATTGCCGCCTTCACATCATTGCCCAGCGCTATGTCACGGATATACACTCTTCAACATGCCGGTGTTCAACCCGTCCGGGTCGTAGGGGCGACCTGCTGGTCGCCCTGTCACTTTTGCAGCTGGGCTTTCAGCGGAAACTTCCCTGGCTCACGGATCATCGCCAGGCTGAGATCCACATCAATGTCCGGCCAATAGAAGTGGCCTTCGCTGGGCTCTTCCACGCGCATCACTGCCTTGAGCGGCTGGTCGAGAAACCACGGGAATTCCGTGTAGGGCAAGAACAACTCTTCATCGTGAGCCAGCAGCCAGATGCCGTGGCTGGATACATGCGTTACCTCAACCGGGGAAGTGTTCGAGCCATGCGGCAATGAACTCATCTTTGTGCTCCTCGATGATGGCTACGATCTCTTGCAACTGACGGGCATTCAGCCGCTGGCATGTTGCAAGAGCAACTTGTGGTTCCAGCCAGAACTTTGCCTCTCCTGTCTGGCACACCACATGGACATGCTGGCGCGGTTCTTCCCGGGAAAAGAAGAAAAACCTGTAGCCTCCTTCCCGATAGATTGTCGGACTCATTGCATCCCTCCCTGGACGCATCTTGCTTAATCCTTTTCCAGTTAAGCACAGGGCATTAAGGGGGTCAAACCGCGTGACACGGTGAATTGAACGGCGTTACTGCGCCGCCATCAACCGCTGCTTCTCGCGCTGCCAGTCTTTCTCTTTCTGCACTTCGCGCTTGTCGTGCTCGGCCTTGCCCTTGGCCAGCGCGATCTCGCATTTGACGAGATGTTTCTTCCAGTACAGCGCGGTGCAGACGCAGGTGTAACCCTTCTGCTGCACGGCGGCGAAGATGTCGGCGATCTCGCGATCCTTCAGCAGCAGCTTGCGCGTGCGGGTGGGATCGGTGACGAAGTGGGTCGAGGCGCTCTGCAGTGGCGAGATGTGCGCGCCGAGCAGGAAGGCTTCGCCGTCCTTGATCAGCACATAGGAATCGACCAGCTGGCACTTGCCCGCGCGCAGGCTCTTCACTTCCCAGCCCTGCAGGGCGAGGCCCGCTTCGTAGCGCTGTTCGATGAAGTAGTCGTGGCGGGCTTTCTTGTTGAGGGCGATGGTGCCGCCCGTGTCCTTGCTTTTGGCTTTGCTCATGGCGCCATTATAGGCGCAGGGTGGCAGTGTTAGAATGAAAAGATAGACAACACACACAACACCATGGCCATCACCCGCATCGCCAAGACTGCCCTGCTGCCCTACCCGTCGGCGCAGCTGTTCGACCTCGTCAACGATATCGAAGCCTACCCGCAATACATGGACGGCTGCACCGGCGCGCGCATCCTGCTCGCCGAACCGGCGCTGGTGGAAGCGCGGCTGGAACTCTCCCGCGCCGGCATCACGCAGGCTTTCGCCACCCGCAACCGGCTGCTGCGGCCGCAGGCCATCGAGATGGAGCTGCTCGAGGGCCCGTTCCGCATGCTGGCCGGCCGCTGGCAGTTCGACGCGCTGGCACCGGAAGCGAGCAAGGTCTCGCTGGACCTGAAATTCGAGCTCGACGGCAAACTGGCCAGCCTGGCCGCCGGCAAGCTGTTCGAGGGCGTGGCGGTGAATCTGGTCGATGCGCTGTGCCGTCGCGCCCACCAGCTCTACGGAGGCCAGTGATGGCGCGGATGATCCATATCGAGGTGGCCTGCGCCCTGCCCCACAAGCAGGTAGTGAAAGCGCTGGCGGTGCCGGCCGGCTGCACGGCGCGGCAGGCGGTGGCACTCTGCGGCATCGCGGCCGACTTCCCTGACGTTGACCTGGCAGCCCTGAAACTCGGCATTTACAGCAAGGTGGTGGATGATGACCATGTGCTGGCCGAAGGGGATCGCGTGGAGCTCTACCGGCCCCTGCTGCTGGACCCGAAGGAAGCGCGCCGGCAGCGCGCGGAGAAAGCCAGACGCCCGTAGGGACGATCCGTATCGTAGGGGCGCTTCGCGAAGCGCCCCTACAGAAGAATCTGTTATTCCGCCGGCTGTTCCGGCGCCGGGGTTTCCTGCGGGGTGGGCGGCGTGTCGATCGGGTAGACTTGCACGTTGGATTTCTGCTCCGCCGCGCGCATGTCCTGGCTGGCCGACGGAACCGATCCGGTCACCCGCGGCTTGCCGCCACCGGCGCCACGCTTGGCCTGCTCGGGGCGGAAATTGCCCTGCAGGTTCACCAGCTGGTCATTGCTGAACAGCAGCGTCAGGCGCTCCTGGCTGTACTGGTCTTCGCTGTTCTTCAGCGAGTAGAAATAATCCCAGCGGTCTTCGTGGAAGCTGTCGACCAGCAGCGGCGTGCCCATGATGTAGCGCACCTGGCGCTTGCTCATGCCCGGCTTCAGCTGGTTGACCATGTCCTGCGTGACGATATTGCCCTGCTGCACATCCAGCTTGTAGACGCCCGGGAACGAACAGGCAGCCAGGCCGGCCGACAGGGCGACGGGCAGCAGCAGGCGTGCAATGGAACGGGACAGGACGACAGGCATGGAGGGCAGGATTCCACTGGCTTCAGCGAGCGGCGATAATACCCGATAGTCGATATCGCTAGAAGGGGCGGGACATGGCCGGGGAAAACCAGGAACTGCGCAAGGCCGGGCTCAAGGTGACAGTGCCGCGGGTGAAGATCCTGCAGATGCTGGAAACCAACCAGCGGCGTCACCTGAGCGCCGAGGATGTGTACAAGAACCTGCTGGAATCCGGGGAGGACGTGGGCCTGGCCACCGTCTACCGCGTGCTGACGCAGTTCGAGTCGGCCGGCCTTGTGACGCGCCACAATTTCGACGGCGGCTACGCGGTGTTCGAGCTGAACCGCGGCGACGAGCACCACGACCACATGGTGTGCACCGAGACCGGCAAGGTGGTCGAGTTCCACAACGCCGAGATCGAGCGGCTGCAGCAGGAGATCGCCGACGCCCACGGCTTCGAGCTGGTCGGCCACAGCCTGGTGCTGTACGTGCGGCCGAAGCGCTAACCCTTGCCAGCCGGCGCATCGTGCTCGTGGGCGCGACGCATCAGCACAAAACGCGACATCAGGAAGCCCAGCGGCATCGTCAGGGCGATCGTGGCCAGCGGCCCCAACGCCTCCGGGCAGTGCAGCCAGCTGATCAGCGCATACAGCACACTGACGTCCAGCACATAGCGGATAACGAAGATCACCGGGAACTGCATGAAGGTGCTCCACTTCATCGGCACCTTGAACACCCAGCGCGTGTTCATGTAATAGGTGAAGAACATGCCGAATATGTAGGCGATGCTGTAGGCCGCCATGTAGGGCATCAGCAGGTTGCACAACAGGTACACCAGCCAGCAGGCCAAGGTGTTCAACGTGCCGGTGACCAGGAAGCGCAGGAATTCATGTCGCATGGCGGGCAGGTGTCACCGGTCGGGCTGGGCAGTCCGGCAAGCTTAGCGCGGAACCGGCGCCGCTGACAGCCTTGCCTTACAATGCCGGGCCATTCAATGCCATAATCAAAAATTGACTGCCAGAACAAAGGGTTCAACGTGAAAATACTGGTTACAGGCGGCGCCGGTTTCATCGGCTCGGCCGTGGTGCGCCACATCATCGGGAACACGCAGGAGACGGTCATCAATGTCGACAAGCTGACCTACGCCGGCAACCTCGAGTCGTTGGCCAGTGTGGCCGACTCGCCGCGCTACCATTTCCGCCAGGTCGACATCTGCGACCGCGCCGCCATTGACGCCGTGTTCGCCGAGTTCACGCCGGATGCCGTGATGCACCTGGCCGCCGAATCGCACGTCGACCGCTCGATCGACGGCCCGGCCGCCTTCATCGAGACCAACATCGTCGGCACCTACACGCTGCTGGAAAGCGCGCGCCAGTTCTGGCTCACGCTGCCGGAAGCACGCAAGGCCGCCTTCCGCTTCCACCACATTTCCACCGACGAGGTGTACGGCGAACTGGGCCCGACCGGCCTGTTCACCGAACAGACGCCGTATTCGCCGAACTCGCCCTACTCCGCCAGCAAGGCCTCGTCGGACCACCTGGTGCGCGCCTGGCACGAGACCTACGGCCTGCCGACGCTCGTCACCAACTGCTCGAACAATTACGGCCCGTACCATTTCCCGGAAAAGCTGATCCCACTGATGATCCTCAACGCGCTGGCCGGCAAGCCGTTGCCGGTGTACGGCAAGGGCGACCAGGTGCGCGACTGGCTGTACGTCGATGACCACGCACGCGCGCTGTACACGGTGCTGACGCAAGGTGCCGTGGCCGAAACCTACAACATCGGCGGCCATAACGAGAAACAGAACATCGAGGTGGTGCACACGATCTGCAACCTGCTGGAAGAACTGCGCCCGCAGAAACCCGCTGGCGTGCAGCAATACCGCGACCTGATCACGCACGTCACCGACCGCCCTGGCCATGACGTGCGCTATGCGATCGACGCGGGCAAGATCCAGCGCGAGCTCGGCTGGACGCCGCAGGAAACATTCGACAGCGGCATCCGCAAGACAGTGCAGTGGTACCTCGACAACGAGAGCTGGTGGCGCCATGTGCTCGACGGCAGCTACCAGATGCAGCGGCTCGGGCTCAAGGCATAAGACTGTCATAACAAGAGAGACAAGACGATGAAAGGCATAATCCTCGCCGGTGGTTCCGGCACGCGCCTGCACCCGGTGACACTGGCGATCTCCAAGCAGCTACTGCCGGTGTATGACAAGCCGATGATCTACTACCCGCTCACCACGCTGATGCTCGCCGGCATCCGCGAGATCCTGATCATCTCCACCCCGAAAGACACGCCGCGCTTCGAGGAACTGCTCGGCGACGGCAGCCAGTGGGGCATCTCGCTGCAATACGCCGTGCAGCCGAGCCCGGATGGCCTCGCGCAGGCTTTCATCATCGGCAAGGAGTTCATCGGCGGCGATTCCTGTGCGCTGGTGCTCGGCGACAACCTGTTCTTCGGCGAGCATTTCTCGCAGGGCCTCGGCCAGGCGGCCGCACGCAGCGAACAGGGCGGCGCCACGGTGTTTGCCTACCAGGTGAAAGACCCGCAGCGTTTCGGCGTGGTGGAATTCGACGCCAATGGCAAGGCGATCAGCCTGGAGGAAAAACCCGCCCGGCCGAAATCGCGCTTTGCCGTCACCGGTTTGTATTTCTATGACAACAAGGTCGTGCAGTACGCCGAGTCGATCAAGCCGTCGGCGCGCGGCGAGCTGGAGATCACCGACGTCAACAACCTCTACCTGCAAAGCGGTTCGCTGCGCGTCGAGATCATGGGCCGCGGCACCGCCTGGCTCGACACCGGCACGCACGATTCGCTGATGGAAGCCTCGCAGTTCGTGCAGACCATCGAGCACCGCCAGGGCATGAAGATGGCGAGCCCCGAGGAAGTGGCGTGGCGCCAGCGCTGGATTGATGACAAGCAGCTGCGCGCACTGGCCGAGCCGCTGAAGAAAAGCGGTTACGGCGAATACCTCATCGACCTGCTGGAGTTCGGTGCATGATGAAAGTCACTGAAACCGTGCTGCCGGGCGTGCTCATCATCGAGCCCAAAGTGTTCGGCGACAGCCGCGGTTTTTTCCAGGAAACCTTCCGTGCCGACGCCTACCGCAACCTCGGCATCCCCGATTTCGTGCAGGACAACCACTCGCGCTCGGTGAAAGGTGTGCTGCGCGGCATGCATTCACAGCGTTTGCGGCCGCAGGGCAAGCTGGTGCGCGTGTCGCGCGGTGCGGTGCTTGATGTCGCCGTCGACATCAACCCGGCCTCACCGACTTTCGGCCGCCATGTCGCTGTTGAACTGAATGACGAGAACCATCGCCAGTTCTACATCCCGCCGGGTTATGCCCACGGTTTCTGCGTGCTGTCAGACACAGCGGATTTCCTCTACAAGTGCACCGAGTACTACCAGCCCGGCGACGAGATCGGCGTACTGTGGAATGACCCGGACATCGCCATTAACTGGCCGATTGCGCAGCCGCAGCTGTCGGACAAGGACCGCGCGCTGCCGAGCCTGCAGGCGCTGGCCGTGCAACTGCGTGAGCAGCCCGCCACGTTCTACACGCCCGGCGAGCGGCTACAGGTGCAGGCGGAACAGCAGCAGGAATCGCTGTGAGCCTGCGCCTGCTGGTCACCGGCGGCGAGGGCCAGCTCGGCCGCGAATTCGCCGACCTGGCAGTGGACGCCGTGCGCTGCGGCCACGCTGAACTGGACATCACTGACCCGGCCAGCATCCGCGCCGCACTCGTGCGCTACCAGCCACACGCCATCATCAACGCCGCCGCCTACACGGCCGTGGACCGCGCCGAGAGCGAGCGCGAGGCCGCTTTTGCCATCAATGCCACCGGCCCCGGCCTGCTGGCGCAGGCGGCTGCGGCGGCAGGCATCCCGCTGCTGCATGTCTCCACCGATTACGTCTTTGCCGGTGACAAGCCGGTAGGCGAAGCCTGGTGCGAAACCGATGCCTGCGCACCGCGCTCCGTCTACGGCCAGAGCAAGCTGGCCGGGGAACAGGCCGCGCTGGCCGCCTGCCCGCGCGCCTTTGTGCTGCGCACCAGCTGGGTGTTCGGCCGCTACGGCAACAATTTCGCCAAGACCATGCTGCGGCTGGCCGCCGAGCGCGACGAGCTGCGCGTGGTGGGCGACCAGCACGGCTGCCCGACCCATGCCGGCGATATCGCCGCCACCCTCGTGCGGGCAGCCGAGGCACTGGTGGCCGGCACGCTGGCGCCGGGCATCTACCACTACGCCGGTGCGCCGGCCTGCACCTGGCACGGGTTTGCCACCGCCGTCATCGAGCAGGGCCACGCGCGCGGCCTGCTGGCGCGGCTGCCGCTGGTGCACCCGATTGCCACCCACGAGTACCCGGTCGCCGCCCCGCGGCCGGCCAACTCGGTGCTGGACTGCAGCAAACTGCAGCTTGCCCTCGGCATCCCCAGCGCCGACTGGCACAACGGGCTGAACAAACTGCTGGATTACCTGTCGTAAAGGAACGGTGCGGCATCCTTGCCCGCGCCGCCCGAGGATTGTCGATGTCACACCTGCTTGCCCGCCTGCTGTCCTGCTGCGCCGCCCTGCTGCTGGCGCTGGGCGCCGTGGCCGGCGAGGGCGACGGCGATGCCGTGTCGGGCTACCAGCTCGGTGCCGGCGACCGGATCCAGGTCTATGTGTTCGACGAGCCGGAACTGAGCCTCGAGTACACGCTGAGCGATGCCGGCACGATTTCCTACCCCTTCCTCGGCGAGATCCGCGTGAAAGGGCTGACCATCGGCCAGCTGGAGGAACGCATCACACGCGGGCTGAAAGGCCCCTACCTCGTCGACCCGCGCGTCAACGTCACCATCCGCGAGTACCGCCAGTTCTTCATCCTCGGCGAGGTCAACACCAGTGGCGGCTACGCCTTCCGCCCCGGCCTCACGCTGCGCAAGGCGATCAGTGTCGCCGGCGGGCTGTCTGCCGATGCGTCCGAGAAAAAGATCTTCGTGATCCGCGAGACCGATCCGGCACGGGCAAAGCAGCCGATCGGGATGGATGATCCCGTCTACGCCGGCGACACCGTGATGGTCGAGAAGGGTTTCTTCTGATGGACGCGCGGCCGGACAACGACGACATCGTCATCAACCTGCGCGCGTGGTGGGCGTTGCTGCGCCGCCGTCGCCGGCGCGTGGCCGCGATCGCCACAACGCTGTTTGCGCTGGCGCTGCCACCGGTGCTGCTGTGGCCCGCCACCTACCGCGCCGAATCCACCATCCTCGTCGAGTCACGCAACGCGAAAGTCGTGTCCATAGAGGAAGTCTATGACATCAACGCGCAGCAGTCGGAGTATTTCCAGACGCAATACGAAGTGCTCAAATCGCGCGAACTGGCGGAAAAAGTCATTGCCGAACTTGGCCTCGAACAACTGCCGGCGTTCAACCCGGCGCTCCGGCGCAACGACTGGCTGCCGTGGCAGCGCAAGGCACTGACCAAGGCGGAGATCCACCAGGCCGCGTTGCAGGTGTTCGCTGACAGCCTGGAAGTGAAACCGCTGCGCAACACGCAGCTGGTGACGATCAGCTTCAGCGCGCGCGACCCGCAACTGGCCGCCGACATCCTCAACACGCTCGGCAAGCTGTACATCGAGAGCGACCTGCAGGCGCGCCTCGACGTGACGCGCGAGGCAGCGAGCTGGATCAACAGCCGCCTTGCCGGCTTGCGCCAGCAGCTGGAGCAATCGGAGAAGGCGCTGCAGGATTACCGCGAGCGCGAGAACCTGCTGGAAGTGGAAGGGGTGCGCACACTGGCGACCCAGGAGCTGAACGAGCTGACCACCAAGCTGGTGGAAGCGCGCCGCAAGCGCACAGAAGCGGAAAATATCGTCGCGCAGATCGGCGAGGACACCACCAGCAACCCGGCCGTGCTGCAGCACCCGCTGGTGCAGCGCCTGCGCGAACAGGAAGCCGCAGCCGAGCAGAAGCTGTCGGAGCTGGCGAAACGCTACGGCCCACAGCACCCGAAGATCATTGCCGTCAACAGCGAGCTGGATGCCGCGCGCGCCAGTTACAACCAGCAGGTCGCCAAGGTCATCGAGGGTGTGCGCCGCGAATACGAAATCGCCCGCGCCACCGAAGAGGCACTGAATCGCGCGCTCGACAGCAAGAAAAGCGAGATGCAGGACATCAACCGCAAGGAATACAAGCTGAGCGAACTCGAACGCACCGTCACCGTCAACCGCGAGTTGTATGACACCTTCTTCAGTCGCATGAAGGAAACCAGCGAAACGGAAAACCTGCAGACCGCACACGCGCGCATCATCGACCACGCCATCGCGCCGACCGAACCCGACTCGCCAGCCCGCACCTGGTGGCTGCTGGCCGCTGCATTGCTCGGCCTCAGTGCCGGCGTGGCCACGGTGCTGTGGCAAGCACACATCGACAACACACTCGACGACCCGGATGACGTGCAGCAGGGGCTCGGTGAAATACTGCTCGGCATCGTGCCGCTGCTGCCGCAGCGCGACAGCGTGGCGTCACTGTACGGCCGCGACAGCAGCAGCGCGTTTGCCGAGGCGATACGCACCGTGCGCACGGCCCTGCTGGTCGGCTTGCGCCAGGCACACTGCGCACAGCAGGTATTGCTGGTGACATCGGCGATGCCGGGCGAAGGCAAGTCGGTGCTGGCCAGCAACCTCGCGGCGGCTTTCGGCCAGATGGGCAAGACACTGCTGATTGATGCCGACCTGCGCCGTCCGGCGGCTGCGCGCCAGTTTGCTGTGCCCACGACGGTGCCAGGTCTCTCTGCACTTCTCTCCGGACAGGCGCCGCTGCCGGCCTGCATCCACCACGATGCGGTGCGCGGTTTCGACATCCTGCCCGCCGGCCTGTTGCCGGCCCAGCCACTGGAGCTGCTGTCATCGCCGGTGCTGGCACAACAGCTGCTGCGGCTGCGCGAGCAGTACGAGCACATCGTCATCGATTCGGCACCGTGTGAGGCGGTCAGCGATGCACTGGTGTTGTCAGTGCTGGTGGATGGCGTGGTGCATGTCGTGCATGCCGGTGTCACCGACCGGCGTGCGATTACCTCGGCCATCCAGCGCCTGCGCGCCGCCGGGGCGCGCTTGCTCGGTGTGGTGCTGAACCAGGTGGATATCGAGCGCGGCCAGCGCGCCGGTTATTACTACGGCGGTTACTACCCCAGCACACGCGACGACGACCGCCGCGCCGCCTGAACGGCCGCGCGCATCAGGCGTTGTCCAGTTCCTGCCAGCGCTCGTAGCAGGCTTCCAGTTCAACCTGTTTTGCCGCCAGCGCCTGCAGCACGGCTTCACTGGCCGTGCGTTCCTGCGCGAAGAAGCCCGGCTCCTGTGTTTTCGCAGTCAGCGCGGCAATCTCCGCTTCCAGCTGCTCGATGGTTTCCGGTAGCAACTCGAGTTCGCGCTGCAACTTGTAGGACAGCTTGCCCGCACTTTTGCGCGCCGGTTCCGGCTTCGCTTCTGCCGCCGGTTTCTTGTCCGCGGACGGTTTGCCGGCGGCGGGTTGCCGGGTGAGCTCACGCTGCCAGTCGCTGTAGCCGCCGACATGCTCGCTGATGCGGCCGTCGCCCTCGAATACCAGTGTGCTGGTCACGACATTGTCGAGAAAACTGCGGTCGTGGCTCACCAGCAGGATCGTCCCATCGAACTCCGCCAGCAGGTCTTCCAGCAATTCCAGGGTTTCCAGGTCGAGGTCGTTGGTCGGCTCGTCCAGCACCAGCAGATTGGCCGGCTGGCTGAACAGCTTGGCGAGGATCAGCCGGTTCTGTTCGCCACCCGACATCTGCCCGACCGGCGTGCGCAAGCGCGCTGACTCGAACAGGAAGTTGTTCAGGTAACTGACCACGTGCAGCGCCTTGCCGTTAATGTCGATGAAGTCGCGCCCGCCGGCGACGTTGTCGACGGCGTTGGCGTTCATGTCGAGCGTCGCGCGCAACTGGTCGAAATAGGCCACCTGCAACTTGGTGCCACGGCGGATGCTGCCGGCAGTAGGTTCCAGCTCACCCAGCACCAGTTTCAGCAACGTGCTCTTGCCGCTGCCGTTCGGGCCGATGAGGCCGATGCGGTCACCGCGCAGGATCGTGGTGGAAAAGTTGCGTATGATGTCGCGCTCACCGATGCGATAGCTGACCTGCTCGAGCTCCGCTACCAGCTTGCCGGATTGCGCGGCCTGGTCGAGCTGCAGCCTGGCCGTGCCGGTCTGTTCGCGACGTGCGGCACGCTGTTCGCGCAGCTTTTCCAGTGCGCGCACCCGGCCCTCGTTGCGCGTGCGGCGCGCCTTGATGCCGGTGCGGATCCAGCGCTCCTCCTCGGCGAGTTTCTTGTCGAACTCGCTGTTGGTTTTTTCTTCCGACGCCAGCCGCTGTTCGCGGTAATCGAGGAATCCGCGGTAATCGCCGCGCCAGGCATACACCTGGCCGCGATCCAGTTCCCAGATCTGCGTGGCGATGCGCTGCAGGAAGCTGCGGTCGTGCGTCACCAGCACCACGGCGCCGGGAAACGAGGCGATTTCCTGTTCCAGCCAGGTGATCGCCTCGATGTCGAGGTGGTTGGTCGGTTCGTCAAGCAACAGTACGTCCGGTTCCTGCACCAGGGCGCGCGCCAGGGCTGCACGCCGCCGCCAGCCGCCCGACAGGCTGGCCAGCGTCACATCCGGCGCCAGCGCGAGCCGCTGCAATACGGTGTCGACCTGCTGTTGCAGCCGCCAGCCGTCCACCGCTTCCAGTTCAGCCTGCACTCGCTGCAGTTGTGCCAGCGCACGTTCGTCATCGAGCGGCTGGTTCACCAACTGGTGGTATTGCTGCAACAGTTCACCGGCGCGCGCGAGGCCACCGGCCACCCAGTCGTACACTGTCACCTCTGAAGCCGGCGGCAATTCCTGGGCGAGTTCAGCGACGCGCAAGCCGGCCGTGCGCCAGACCTGGCCGCCATCGGGCTGTTGCTGGCCAGCCACCAGCCGCAATAGTGACGACTTGCCGGCGCCGTTGCGGCCGAGCAGTCCGACGCGGTCACCGGCAGCGAGGTTGAGCGAGACCTTGTCGAGCAGCACATGGGTGCCGAAGGCCAGCTCGACCTGTTCGAAACGGAGCAATGACATGGGGAAACCTGTTCAGGGATGGCCGCTGGCGGCTTTGTCGTTGCGCTGCACGTCGCGCACGACGTACTGCGGCTTGCCATTGACAGTGAGGAACAGCCGGCCGAGGTATTCACCGATGATGCCGAGCATCATCAGCTGCACACCGGTGAGGGTAAGGATGCCGGCCATCATCGAGGCCCAGCCGCGCGGCGTATCGCTCAGCAGCGCCTCGACGAGGATCACCAGCAGCCCGACAAGGCCTGCGCCGGCCAGCAACACGCCGGCAATGGTACAGATGCGCAGCGGTAGCACGGAAAAATTCAGCAGCATCGACAGGAACAACCGCAGCAGGCGGCGCAGTGTGTAGTTGCTATGCCCTTCCGCACGCGGCAGGTGCTGCACCGGCAACGTGCCGACATTCTGCGTGACCTGGAAGATCAGCCCGTCAACGTAAGGGAATGGGCCGCGGTGTTCGGTGATCGCGCGCGCGACAAAGGCGCTGACGCAGCGGAAACTCGACAGGTAGAGGCCCTTCGGCTTGTCGATGACGATATCGGCACACCAATTGGTGAAGCGGCTGCCGAGGTTGCGCCAGCTCTCATGCTGCTTGTGCGCGTAGCAGGTATAGACGGCGTCGTAACCGTGCTGCTTCGTATGTTGCCACAGCCGCACGACCTCTTCCGGCGGGTTCTGCAGGTCGTCGTCCATGTTGATGATGTACTCGCCGCGTGCATGGGCATAGCCGGCCATGACCGCGTTGTGCTCGCCGAAATTGCGTGCGAGGTTGACGACCGTCAGTGCCACGGCATTGCGTTCGCACAGCTCGCGGCACACGGCGAGCGAATTGTCCGGGCTGCAGTCGTTGACCAGCACGATCTCCAGGCCGCCCGGCACCTCGAGCGTGGCCAGTGCCTCGACCAGTGTCGCAATCGATGCGGCACCGTTGTAGACCGGCACCACCACCGACAGGGCAAATTCGTGTTCTGTCTGTTGCACGTTATTCATGTCCTGCCTGTTTTCTGCCCGTGGATCCACACCGAGCCACCAAAGGGCAACTGTAACCGCAAGCGGCGCTCGCAATCCAGAACGGCGAAGAACAGGCGGTTCTGCCAGGCCGGTACGGCCTCCACTTCACTGCTGGCCTTGTGACGGCCGACGGTGAGACGCTGCAACAGCATCAGCGGGAACAGCAGGCTGTTCCAGTAGCCGCTGCGCAGCACCGTGAAGCCGTGCTGTTGCAACAGCTCGCGCAGGCGGCTGGCGGTATAGCGCCGTGCGCCGTGCACGTGTTTGTCATGGGCCGAGGCCAGCCACTGGTAAGCCGCCACGTGCAGCAGCAGGTGGCCACCCGGCTGCAGGCAGCGGAAGCACTCGGCGATCATCGCGTCTTCGTCCACCGCGCGGTGGTACAGCACATCCTGCGACAGGATGGCGGCAAAGCGGCCGTCGGCAAACGGCATCGCATTGGCGCTGCCGCGCACCACCGGCAAGCCCGTCTTGTGCTGTGCCATTGCCGCCGCCTCATCATGGCGTTCCAGGCCGCAATAACGGTAT
This sequence comes from uncultured Cellvibrionales bacterium, assembly GCA_937864065.1. Classification (GTDB taxonomy): domain Bacteria; phylum Pseudomonadota; class Gammaproteobacteria; order Pseudomonadales; family UBA7239; genus UBA7239. The sequence goes on from CALMIC010000088.1 coordinate 26,912, forward strand.
TGCGGTGCGTGTTCGCCCAGGTAGCGCAGCTGTCCACCGGTGCCGCAACCCGCATCAAGCACTTCGCTGCCAGCGGGCAATGAAAGGGCCTGCAGGCGTTGCAACACTACTGCATGCAACGCGCGGTACCACCAGAAATCCTGTTCCAGGTCATTCATCAGCAGGTATTCGATTCTTTCCATGGTTCAGGCGATCCCGAAAATGGCGGTGTCGGCACTGGTCAGCTCCAGTGCGGCATTGAAGCGTCGGGCGACCCACGCCAGTGTCACCTCGCTGTAGAAGCGCACGTGGGTCGGGTCGTTCTTGTAATGCCAGCCGGCAAAGGCGTCGCGCCCTGCCACGCGCTTTGTCATCACGCCCAGCCAGCCGCCCGGCCGCAGCAGGCTGAACAGCCGCTGCCAAAGGGCACTGGCATCAAAGGCATGCTCGACCACTTCGGTGCAGGTGACGAAATCGTATGACGTATCCAGCACCGTGGTGTCCGGGTAGTAGAACGGATCGTACAGTGCCACGCTGCGGCCCTGTTCGCGCATCAGCGCGGCCAGCGCCGGGCCGGGGCCACAACCGTAATCCAGCCCGCGCGCCGCAGGCGGCAGCCGCTGTTGCAGTGGCGTGGCGACGCGCGCAAGGAAGGCGCGGTAACCCGGGTCATCCACCGCATTGCGGTGCAGGTCGTACTGCGCTTTTTCCTCAGCGGGCGACAACAGGTACTGTGGCGGCACGAACACCAGTGCGCAGTGCGGGCATTGCCGGTAGTCACGCCGTGCATCGCGATGGAAAAGCGCGCTGCCCTCGCCGTGGCACAGCGGGCACATGGCGGTGCTCAACCGAGCTTTTTCTTCATCCAGCTGATTTCCTGTTCGAGGCCACCGGCCGTTTGCGAGATGATGAACTCCTCGACTTTCTTGCCCACCAGCGGGATGCTCGCCTTGCAGCTGTAGTCGATCGAGTAATCGCAACCGCCATCGGCCGACGGCTTCAGCTTGAATTTCGCCGACAGTGACACCGGCTGGCCGATCACCTCGGCCGTGTAGCTGCCCATGTAGGTGCTGCCGATCGCCTCCCACTGTTCTTTCATCTTGATGGTGTTCTCGGCGCTGAACATCGCCGCCAGCACTTTCGGCAAGTCACGCTTCACGGTGCGGCTCAGGTTGACGATCGTCTTGCGGCCCTGCTCCTCGACGGAACACTGGATGTTTTTTTCGCCGAGGTCACTGCAGCGCTGTTGCAGCGCCGAGGCGTCGGTCATCAGGGCAAACACGGCATCGCTGTCCTGGGTGAAATGGTGGGTGATGGTCATGGTGCGCTACTCCAGTGGTGCGGGTTTTGTTGCAATGAAAGGCAGCCATTTGGCCAGCATGTTCTGCAACAGGCTGATATCCACAGGCTTGCTCAGGTGATCATCCATGCCAGCGCGGCGGGACTTTTCCTCGTGGTCGCGCATGGCGTGGGCAGTGAGGGCAATGATCGGGATCGCGTTGCGGTATTCGGCGGCTTCCCACTGGCGGATCTTGCGTGCCGCTTCGAGGCCATCCATCACCGGCATCTCCACATCCATCAGCACCAGGTCCCACTGCTCAGCCGACTGGCAGATACGCCGCACAGCCTCGGCACCATTGCTGACGCATTCCGCGCGGTAGCCGAGCTGCTGCAGCAAGCCGACGATCACTTCGCTGTTGGTGTCATTGTCTTCCGCCACCAGGATGCGTGCGCCACTCGGCACATAGCGCCCCTGCAAGGCATGGCGATCCGGCGCGGCAGTGGGATGCTGCGGCGGCCTGACGACAATCTGGAAACGGAACAGCGAGCCATAACCGGGCGCGCTCTCGACATGGATATGGCCACTCATCATCTCCACCAGCTGCTTGCAGATGACCAGGCCAAGCCCGCTGCCACCGAAACCGCGCACGCCGTCGGCCTGCGCGTACTCGCGGAACAGGTGTTGCATCTGCTGCTGTTCGATGCCGATACCGGTGTCTTCCACCTCGCCATGCAGCAGCCATTGCTCCGCACTGCTCTGCTCGACCTGGATGCGCACAGTCACTGTCCCTTGCTCGGTGAACTTGATGGCGTTACTGACCAGGTTGATGAGGATCTGCCGCAGCCGCGTCACATCACCATTCACTACCACCGGGTTGCTGGTGTTGATCGAGAAATGCATGTGCAGCATTTTCTGCCGCGCCGCCTGGGTGAACATCGCCTCGATGTCCGCCAGCACTTCAGTGAGGTCAAAATCGCGCTCGTCGATGCGCAGCTTGCCGGCGACGATGCGGGAATAGTCCAGCACATCGTCGATAACGCCGAGCAACAGGCGGCCGGCGTTGCGCATCACCTGCACGTAATGCTGTTGCTGGTCATTCAGCGGCGTGCGCTCCAGTAACTGCAGCATACCGAGCAAGCCATTCATCGGCGTGCGCAGCTCGTGGCTCATCTTGGCAAGGAAACTGCTCTTGGCGCGGTTTTCTGCTTCGGCCTCGGCGGCGCTGATCGCCAGCCGCGCCTGGTCGCTCTGGTAGTTGCTGATGGTCTCGGCCAGTGCCAGCGCAAACAGGATGGTCTGCAGGCAGATGCTGCCCTCATAGGCATCGCGCGACCATCCGCCGAGGTCGATGAAACCGGAGGCTTCGGCAATCAACAACATGCAGGCAAACAGGAACACCAGTGTGCCCGCGATGTAGATCGTCAGCCGGCGCTCACTGTTGGCCCAGACATAGACACTGGTCACGCACAGCAGCACCAGCAGCCCGAAAGCCATCACGATGACACCATTGACGGCCCAGAGGATCGGCAACAGCGGGCCCAGCAGCAGCATGCCGCCAGCCAGGTACTGGCCGCCACGCAATAACAGGTCGGTGTAGGGAAAACTGTCGGCAGTATTGAAATGCTGGCGCGAGAACGAGATGTAGGTCAGCGCCTGCAGCGAGAACAGCAGCGGGTGCAGGTACATTTTCAGCCATGGCCAGTGCGGCAGCAAGTGAAACAGGTAGCCGCGCATGTAGATCACTATAAAGAACGAGGTGGTGATGAAGGCGATGCAGTGGCGCACCTCACGCAGGCCGTGCACGAACAACGCGATCATCGACAGGTAGAATAACACCCCGAGCATGATGCCGACCGCGATATGACTGAGGGAGCCCTGGCGCATCTGGTACAGGCCGTAACTCATGCTGTCGGTGACATAGGGATTGAGCAACGTGCGATACGGTGTGTGCAGGCGCAGGTAGATGGTGCGCATCTGGTCCGGCGGGATCTCCAGTTGCCAGGCGATATCGTAGTAGGGCCAGTCCTGCTTGATCGGCACATGCAGCAGGCCGGCTTCACGCCGCACGATATCCGCCGGCTGGCCTTCAGCAGCCCGGTTGTACAGCAGCAGCGCATCGGTGAACAACACATAACCTGTGCTCAGCACCTGGCTGGCCAGCGGCGTACTGTTGGCAATGCGCATGCGCAGCCACACGGCACCGGACTGGAAGTTCACATCGGGGGCATCGTAGGGCTGGAAGCGCTCGTCATACTCGCCGGCCAGTAATCCGGCCTCGTCGATCGCGCCGTTATCCGGCAGGTAATCGATATGCCCGCGCAGTGACAGGCGCTCCCCTTCCTTGGCCAGCGCCACCGGCGTGGCGGCCAGCGCCAGCGGCGCGCACAACAGCAGCCACAATGCCAGTAATGGCAGCAGCCAGGGACGCCGGTTGTTGGCAGTCTGGTGGGTCTTTCTGGTCATGCCAGCGAGGTTAACACAAGTTTTTCCGCATGCTGCCGCTGGCAAAAGATGATAAAAATGGGGCTGGAACAACCCCGAGGAGCGTCGCGTGGCAACAGGACCCGCAGGCAATGGCCACACCTGGATCACGGCACTGCTGTACCGGGGGCGTGACTGGTTGTCCGGCCGCCTGCTGGAAACCGGCCAGGCGGCCGACACACCGGACGGTGTGGCGTACAACGTCGTTTTCACCGGCCGCTACACCCTGCCTGAAGCAGAGGCCATCACCAATATGGCGGCCTTCTTCAAGCTCGGCCAGGTCAACACCCAGCGCCTGCTGCAAGCCGGCCGCACCCTGAAGAGCTACCCGGACAAGGCGCCGGCCGACAAACTGGCGCGCTTGCTGACTCGCGCCGGCGCCGAATGCCGCGTGGAAATGGAAATCCCGGCCGCCGATGACGAACCGGGCGCGGCGCAGAAAGTCGCCTTCGCACTGGAAAACGTCACCATTCCCGAGATCCACCTGCCGGACGTGCGCCAGTTCGGCCGCCGCCAATGGGGCTTCATAGGCACCCTCGTGCTGTTGCTGGCCGCCATCGGCACCTGGGAGTGGCTGCGACCGCCTGTGATTGGCGGCGACACACTGGCGGACTACGAGGCCAGCGTGGAGCGCATGGTGGCCAGGGCGGATCCGGCAGACGGGCCACGCATCCTGCACGCCGTCGAGATGCTGACAGCCTCTGCCCGTGCCGCCCAGGAGCAGAGCGCCACCACGGACCCGGCCACAGCTGCCCGTCTCATCTATGCCCCGGTTGAAGGCAAGACAGCCGAGGAATTGCTGGCCCAGGCGGAAGCGCGACTGGAGCGGCAACGCGAAGCTTACCGCCGCGGCCTGGCGGAAGCCGACCAGAAGATTGCCGCCATCAATGACCAGCTGGCCGCCATCGCGCCGGACAATGCCGTGGTGCTGGCGCGCATCAGCATCGAGGAAGCTGCCTTCGGCTGGCCCACCGGTGCCAGCGGGCCGACGATCGTCTTCACCGTACGCAACAACAGCCACCTGCCCCTGAGCCGCATCCTGATGCAGGGCTACCTGTACGACAGCAGCGGCAAGTTGCTGGCTTCCCACCCCCTCACGTACGCCGTGTCGGGTGGCATTGCCCCCGGGCTCGCGCGCTCGGTAGCACTGCCGATGCCACACGACAGCCCCTGGGCTGTGCAGAAAGCGCGCAAGCTCAAGGACGTGGTGCTGAAGTTGCGCGTGGCCAACGCCGAGAACCGCGAAGGCGAGTCGCTCGGCATTGATTACCGCCCGCTGGAGGCCGAGCGCCAGCGCCATCTCGACTGGAAGGCCAAGACACAGGCCGAGCTGGAGGCGATCCGGCTGTAATCCCGGCAACCGGCCTGCGGTAGCATCGCCCTGCCGCTGCCGATACCATGGGCGCCACTGGAGGGCCCCATGCCGCACACCTACA
>CALMIC010000089.1 GCA_937864065.1 uncultured Cellvibrionales bacterium
CAACAGCCCCCACAGGAGGCTGCCAGTCAGCTTGTGCAGTGCCGTGGGGCTATCAGGGCTGCGCATACACCGCTCTCATCTGGTTCCTGACATCAAAAATGAATGTTTGCGTTTTATCTCCCTTCACTTTCTGTACCTGATTGCCGTTGGCATCGTAGCTGTACTGCACATCATTCGCCGCGTCTTGCAGGTCCTGGATGTGCGTAAGCTGGTTGCGGGCGTTGTAGGTGTAGGGGCACCCACAAAGGATGCCCCTACGGGGACATCTGAGCAGAAAATCGCACGATTATTCGAGCGGCGTAAGCAAACAGGATCATTCTCCGCAAAACCCACACTCACATGCGAAAAGCCTGTATTAACCCCTGTGGCTCGGTGTGCGATGTCGCGGATTGCTGTGCTCATTTACTTCTGTTTATCCCGTTGAATGCTGCTCTGACCCCGATTATGGTGAATGGGCGCAATGCATTGTGCCCCTACGAATAACAACACTCCCCGATCAGCTTCAGCAGCACATCGATGGTCGGCTGGATGCGGTCGAGCGCCAGGTATTCATCCGGCTGGTGCGCCTGCGCGATATCACCCGGGCCGTAGATGACCGTCTGCATGCCAAGCTGCTGCAGGAACGGCGCTTCCGTGCCAAACGCTGTGGATTCGGCTGCATGGCCCGTCAACCGTTCCAGCGCACGCACCAGTTCGCTGTCGGCGGGTTGTTCGAACGGCAGGATCGGCTCCATCAGCGGCAGGCGCTCGATGGTGAGGCGATTGTGCAGGGTATCGACCGCTGACAGGCGCGCATCGATTTCCGCGCGCAGCGTGTCGACCGTCATGCCCGGCAGCGGCCGCACATCAAACTGCAATTCGCAGCAGCCGCAGATGCGGTTCGGGTTGTCGCCGCCGCTGATATAGCCGAAATTCATCGTCGGTGTGCTGACGGCAAACTGTTCGTTGCGGTAGCGTTGCTGCCAGTCGGCGCGCAGGGCCAGCAACTCGTGCAGCGCCACCGCCATCGCATCCAGCGCACTGGCGCCGAGCGCCGGGTTCGACGAATGGCCGGAATGGCCGGTAATGCGCACGCTCTCCAGCATCACACCCTTGTGCATGCGCACCGGTTTCAGGCCGGTCGGCTCGCCGATCACCGCAAAGCGCGCCGCCGGCCTGCCGTGCTCGAGCAGCGCACGCGCGCCGCTCATCGAGGATTCTTCATCCGCCGTGGCCAGGATGACCAGCGGCGCTGTCGGCACCTGGCCGGCAAATTGCTGCGCGGCGGCAATGGCGAGCGGGAAGAAGCCCTTCATGTCGCAGACGCCGAGGCCGTAGTAGCGGTTGTCCTTCTCCGTCAGCGCGAGCGGGTTGACGCTCCACAGCGCTTCGTCGAACGGCACCGTGTCGGTATGGCCGGCCAGCACCAGCCCGCCGGGGCCTGTGCCCTTGGTCGCAATCAGGTTGGCCTTGTGGCCACAGGGCGTCACCGGCATCACCTCGACCGCAAAGCCGGCCGCTTCCAGCCAGCCGGCCAGCGTGTCGATGACCGCACGGTTGCCCATATCGCGGCCCGGCGTGGAACTGCTGACCGACGGCAGCGCCAGCAGGGTGTGCAATTGTTCGGTGAGCGATGGCAGGGTCACGGGGTTTTCCGGCTGAATTCTGTCGAGTCACGATGCTACCATGCGCGCCTGATCTGCCCGACCGGACGACACCGCCATGACCCTCGCCAAACGCATCATCCCCTGTCTCGACGTCGACCGCGGCCGCGTGGTCAAGGGCGTGCAGTTTGTCGACATCCGCGATGCCGGCGACCCGGTCGAGGTCGCCCGCCGCTACAACGAGCAGGGCGCCGACGAGATCACTTTCCTCGACATCACGGCCAGCAGCGAGGATCGCGCCACGACCTATGACACCGTCGAGCGCATGGCCAGCCAGGTCTTCATCCCGCTGACGGTCGGCGGCGGCGTGCGCACGGTCGACGACATCCGCCGCCTGCTGAATGCCGGGGCGGACAAGGTCAGCATCAATACCGCCGCGATCCACAACCCGGATTTCGTGCGCGAGGCCGCCGAGCGCTTCGGCTCGCAGTGCATCGTGGTGGCGATCGACGCCAAGCGGGTGA
>CALMIC010000090.1 GCA_937864065.1 uncultured Cellvibrionales bacterium
ATCCGTGAAGGCGGCCGTACTGTCGGCGCCGGTGTCGTTGCAAAGATCATCGAGTAATCCTGCGCGATACCAGGAAAGCCCTGCCAGTTTTGCTGGCGGGGCTTTTTTGTTTTCAGGGACTTTGGTCAGGCGCAAAACATCTCTCTGAGCAGCCCAAGCGTTTTCTCCACCCTGCCATCGGCGAGCGAGTAGAAAATAGTCTGGGATTGCCGGCGTGAACTTACCATGCCAGCTTCGCGCAACCAGGCCAGGTGCTGGGACAGTGCGGAAGGGGAAATGTCCAGATCCGCGTTGATGTCGCCAACACATTTTTCCCCGTCCAGCAGGCTACAGAGAATCAGCAGGCGGTTTTCATTGGCCAGTGACTTCAGGAACCCGGCAACATGGCCGGCATGGCTGCGTATCTGGCGGATATCTGACTCGGTCATGGTTGGCATTCCGCAAGGCTTACCTCCATGTTATTTAGTGACTCATGAACTATCAAGGTGTGCCAATATGGGTGGCGATGTATGATGCGCGCCTTGCTTTGTGAAGGGTATCGCCGCTCGTGGACACTGCCGTAGCTGCCATTCCGCTAAATGAAAAGGGCAAGGCCCTGCTGATCCGTGCTATTTACCGCCTGTTGGCCTGCTTGCCGTTGCAGGCCATCCAATGGCTAGGCAGTGGTCTGGGCCAGTTGTTCTGGGTCAGTCGCTCCCGCATGGCCAGTACGACAGTCGCGAATATCCGCTTGTGCTTTCCCGGACTCCCCGAATCAGGGCAAATGGCATTGGCCAGGGAGAGCCTTGTCGAGACCGGCAAGACCATCCTCGAAACGGGCGCCTGCTGGAACTGGTCACTGGATCAATGCAGGACACTGATACGGCATGTCGAGGGCGAAGCGCTGTTTGCCGAACGCTGTCGTGATCCGCGTGGCCTGATATTGCTCATGCCCCATCTGTCGACGTGGGAAATCCTGCATCCCGTGCTGACGGCCCACACCCGTTTCACAGCGATGTACAAGCCGCCCAAGATCAGGCCACTCGACAGCTGGATGCAGGCTGTGCGTAATCGCGCCAGCGCCACCATGGTGCCTGCCAATCGCCGGGGAGTCACTGAACTGATGAAGACCCTGAAAGCGGGTGGCTGCGTGGTGGTTCTTCCCGATCAGGAGCCGGAACGGGAGAGTGGTGCTTTTGCACCGTTTTTCGGTGTCGAGACACTGACGATCACGCTGGTGCACGGACTGGCGACCAAGACCGGCGCCCAGTTGTTGCTGGTCAATGCAAAACGGTTGCCGGCGGGAGCCGGTTTCGATGTCGCGTTCCGTGATGCCAATAGCGTCAATACGCCAGACCAGCGTGAGTCGCTCGCGGCGATGAATGCCATTATCGAGGAAGCTGTTCGCGAGATTCCCGCGCAATACCAGTGGGAGTACAAGCGCTTCAAGCGCCGGCCGGAAGGCAAGGCGGATTTTTACTGATGACCGTGAGGCAAGCTTCGGAATGGGCGCTTTGAATACCCTGGTTCTCAACAAGGGAGCCGAGCGCCGTGTGCGCGGCGGGCACCTGTGGGTCTACAGCAATGAAGTGGACAATCGCCGCACGCCGCTGAAGCAGTTTGCAGCCGGTGAGCAGGTGGTGGTGCAGGATGCTGCGGGCCGGGCGCTGGGTGTCGCGATGATGAACCCGCAGCACCTGATCTGTGCGCGTATGGTCAGCCGGGATCCGACGCAGTGTCTCGACCGCGGCCTGCTGGCCCGCCGCATCGAAACGGCATTGCGCTGGCGTGAACGCATCTATGGCAAGCCATTTTACCGTCTGGTGTATGGTGACAGTGACTTCTTGCCCGGACTGGTGGTCGACCGCTACGGCGAGGTGTTGTCGGTGCAGTGCAATAGCGCCGGCATGGCGGCATTGCAGGACGATGTGCTGGCGGCACTGGAGCAGGTTTGCCGGCCGCGCGGGATTGCTTTCCGCAATGATGCCCTCGCGCGTGAGGCCGAGGGATTGTCCCGGCAGGTCGATGTGCATGGCGATGTGCCCGCCTGGCTGACGCTGGAAGAGAATGGTGTGGTTTTCGAGGCGCCCCTTCTGGAAGGCCAGAAAACCGGGTGGTTCTACGACCATCGCGAGAACCGTGCTTTCCTGCAGCGGCTGGCACAGGATGCCAGTGTGCTGGATGTGTTCTGTTATGCCGGGGGGTGGGGCGTACAAGCACTGGCGGCCGGTGCAGCTAGCCTGGCGGCGATAGACAGCTCGGCGCTGGCGCTGGCAGCGGTAAGGCGCAATGCGGCACTGGCCGGGCGTGCGGATGCGGTTGCCTGCCTGCAAGGTCAGGCCGACGAGGCGATGAAGCAGCTGGCCAATGACGGTCGGCAGTTCGATATTGTCGTGCTGGATCCGCCTGCCTTCATCAAGCGCCGTAAGGACCATGATGCCGGCCTCAAGGCCTATCACCACCACAACCGCCTGGCATTGCGCTTGCTGGCGCCGGGCGGTTTGCTCGTCAGCGGTTCCTGTTCGATGTCGCTGGCAATGGACGAACTGGTTGGGGTGGTGGGGTCTGCCGCCCGCCACAGCGGCCGCTTCCTGCAGGTGGTGCATAGCGGGGGCGCCGGGGCAGACCATCCCGTGCATCCCCTCATCCCCGAGACGGCCTATCTGAAGGCCGTGTTTGCCAGGGATATGCCCCTGTGACATCCCCGGCTTTCCAGGACAGTTTTGCCCACATCCACTGTTTCGGTTGCGGCAGGGATAACCCTGGCGGGTTGGGTATCAAGAGCCACTGGCTGCAAGAAGGAGCCAGCAGTATCTGCGGTTTCGAGCCGGCAGCTCACCACTGTGCCGGGCCGATCAGCTGCGTCAACGGCGGCATCATCGCGACGGTCATCGACTGCCATGCCATCTGTACGGCTATGGCTACGGCTTACCTGGAGGAGGGGCGCTCACTCGACTCGCTGCCACCGATCCAGTTTGCCACCGCCAGCCTGCAGGTGCGGTATCTCCGGCCTGCCCGCATGGGCCAGTTGTTGCTGGCCAGGGCCGATGTGGTTGCCGTGGAGGGCAAGAAAACCCTGCTCAAGGTCGAGGTCACGAGCGGCGGGGAGCCCTGTGCAACGGCCGAAGTCGTGGCGGTCAGGGTGCCCGCGGATTGGCAGCCCTGATGGCCGGGGGTTGCCCCCTGCGCTCCCTCTGGTACCATGCTGGGCTCGGTCGCAAAACGGCGATCTGGTTTCAAGCAGTGACAGATTAGGCAGCGATGATTCGGCAACGCACTCTCAAGAACACCATCCGCGCGACCGGCGTGGGCCTGCATACCGGCGACAAGATCTACCTGACCCTCAAGCCGGCCCCGGTCGATACCGGTATCGTGTTTCGTCGCGTCGACCTGAACCCGCCGGTCGATATCCCGGCGCGTGCCGAGAATGTTGGTGATACCACCCTGTCCACCACGCTCACCAAGGGCGATGTGCGGGTATCGACCGTCGAGCACCTGTTGTCCGCCATGGCGGGGCTCGGCATCGACAATGCCTATGTGGAGCTGTCGGCTGCCGAGGTGCCGATCATGGACGGCAGTGCCGGCCCGTTTGTGTTCCTGTTGCAGTCAGCCGGCATCGAGGAACAGGATGCGCCCAAGCGTTTCATCCGTATCAAGCGCAAGGTCGAGGTGAGTGCGGGGGACAAGAAAGCCAGTTTCGAGCCGTTTGACGGCTTCAAGGTGTCTTTCTCGATCGAGTTTGACCACCCGGCTTTTGCCGGCCGCGACCTGACGGCCGAAATCGATTTCTCCAGCACGTCTTTCGTCAAGGAAGTCAGCCGCGCGCGCACCTTCGGCTTCATGCACGAGATTGAATACCTGCGCGGCAAGGGCCTGGCGCAGGGCGGCAGTGTCGAGAACGCTATCGTGATCGACGAGAGCGGCGTGCTGAACGAGGACGGATTGCGCTACGACGACGAGTTCGTCAAGCACAAGGTTCTGGATGCCATTGGCGACCTGTATCTGCTGGGCAACAGCCTGATCGGCGAGTTCAAGGCCCACAAGTCCGGCCATGCACTGAACAACCAGCTGTTGCGTGAACTGATCAGCCAGAAGGATGCCTGGGAAGTGGTGACCTTCGAGGATGACGATGCCTCGGCGCCGATTTCCTATATCAAGCCGGTGCTGGTGGGCTGATCCCTGCCATGATGCCGCTGGTCAAGCCACTGGCAGCCGACAGTGAGTTCTACATTGAGGAAGGCTGTTTCGTAATCGAGCTGGCCAGCGCTGCGGAAGATCCCGGTCTGTCCATTGCCCGCTGCCGGGTCGAGCCCGGCAAATCCACACGCTGGCATCGCCTGCACAATACCGTAGAGCGCTATGTGATCCAGCAGGGCAATGGCATTGTCGAAGTCGGTGACCTGACGCCGCAAGCCGTCAGCGACGGTGACCTGGTGCTGATCCCGGCCGGTTGCCGGCAGCGCATCACAAACGCCGGGGAATCCGACCTGGTGTTCCTGGCGCTGTGCACGCCGCGTTTCTTGCCGGCCTGCTACGAAGAGTGCGAGTAATCCCCGATGACCGCTAACACCGATTTCCCGCAGACCATTACCCTCGCGATGACCGGTGCCTCCGGTGCGGCCTATGGCCTGCGCTTGCTGGAGTGCCTGATCGGTGCGGGTTGGCGCGTCTACTTCCTGATTTCCGATGCTGCGCGCACTGTGGTGCGCATGGAGCTGGGTATCGAGCTGCCAGACGGCACAGAGCCACTGGAGGCATTTCTCGGTAATCGCTACCGGGCACAGCCCGGGCAGTTGCGGGTGTTCGGCAACATGGACTGGCTGGCTCCGCCGGCGTCAGGTACCGGTGGCAAGATCCCGATGGTGATCTGTCCAGCTTCGGGCGGCGTGATTTCCGCTGCGGCGACCGGCGCCAGCACCAACCTGATCCAGCGTGCGGCCGATGTCGCGATCAAGGAGCGGCGCCCGCTGATCCTCGTGCCGCGCGAGATGCCCGCTTCAGTCATCCATCTGGAAAACCAGCTGAAGTTGGCGCAACTGGGTGCCACCATCATGCCGGCCAGCCCCGGTTTCTACCAGAACCCGCGGACGCTGGACGATATTGTCGACTTTGTCGTTGCCCGTATCCTGGACCAGCTGGGGGTTCCCCAAACACTGTTGCCGCGCTGGGGGCAGTGAGCCATGCGTCCCGTGCTGGGCCAGCTGCCAGTGCTGTGGGCGCTGGGCCTGTTCTTTCTGTGCCTGGGATTCACGGCCCGTTTTGATATTCCGCTGGCCCTGCTGGCCGTCACGGCGGCGTTGGCGTTTGCCGGTACTTCTTCCTCCGCAGGCGGGCTCGCCTGGCGCGAGCACTGGCCGCTGGTGCTGTTCGTGCTGGTGGCAGCGCTGGCCACCGGGTTTTCGCGGGACAGGCCGCACAGCCTGGCCGTGCAGCCGCAGCTGTTGCCGGCGCTGCTTTGCTATGCGGTGATCAGCACGTTTGCGCTGCGGCTGGAGGCACTGCGTTTCATTGGCCTGGCGCTGCTGTGTTCCGGCATTGTCACCGCCCTGCTGGTGCTGACGGCCGAATCAGCCCACCATGCTGACCCACTCAAGCGGGTGGTGATGATGGGCAGCCCGCTGTTGATCGTGCCGAATGATGTGCTGATGCTGTCGGTCATCGCACCGCTGGCATTGGGTGCCGCCTGGGGGGCAAACCGCTGGTGGCAATGGATGGCCGCTGTCTACTTCGGCCTGGCGCTGTTCGTCTGCACCTCGGTGCAGAGCCGTCAGGCGGTAATACTGTTGGTACTGGGTGTCATCGCAACGGTGGGCCTCATGCGCCCGCGCTGGAGCATCCCGCTGCTGCTGACAGGCGCCATTATCACTGCGGCGGTTGATGCCATGATGGGCTGGCCGCTGGCGCGCAAGATTTTCCTGTTCCCGCGGCTTTATGTCTGGCAAGCGGCCTGGGGAATGTTCCTCGACCGCCCGTGGCTGGGGCAGGGTCCCGGTACCTTCAGTGGTCTGTACTACCCGTTTGTCGAGAAAGCCGGTTATGTGGTGGCCCAGCTGGAAGACCGGCGTACCATGCCGTGGGCGCACAGCCTCTACCTTGAGCAGCTGGCCGAGCGCGGTATTGCCGGCGCTCTGGCACTGTTGGCGCTGCTGGCCAGCACGCTGCTGCGCCTGCTGCAGGGTTTGCGCCGGGTGGAAGGCGACCCGCAGCGCGGCATTGCATCTGGCTTGCTGGCCTCCATGCTGGTGTTCCTGCTGGCCGGCATTGCCGAGACGTCCTTGCTGCGCCTCTGGGTCGTTGTATTGATGCTGGTGCTGGCGGCCTGCTCGATTGCCCAGGCCCGGATGGCGGGCTGTGACGGGGTTGGCAAAACTTCTGTGGACGGCTGTTGAAAAAACGAACACCCTGTGTCAGGATGGAACAGCTGGTTCAATTTAGAACAATTGTTCTAATCGGACGATTGTGATAAGGCGGGCGGGGAGCCGGGTCAGTGCCCAGCCGCCGGAAACAGCAGAGCAATACCATGGTTTTGAATGCTGATAACAACCAATGGCCTGCTGTAGTGGTACGCGTCCACATGGCCGAGTGAATAATGAGTCTCCTGAGGAGTTTGGTATGTTGAAGAAAATGGGTGCACCGTCATTCCTGATCGCCGCACTGTGTGGCTATCTGGCCCTGTTTACCCCGGACTGGAAATCAGAGCTGCACGCACAGGCTGGTGAGTACTATCTCGATGGTAACTACAAAGGTAGTTCTATCAGCGAAAGCCAGAGCGTCCAGTAAGACGGATGCCCTGCAAACAAAAAACCCGGCCTTGGCCGGGTTTTTTGTTTCTGGCCTGCAGGTTCAGCGGGCCATGAAGCGCTGCAGCTTGCTGTCCAGGAAGATCTGGTTCAGCGCCTGGCTGATGGTCTGGTTGACGAGGCGGCGGTTGCCTTCCGGGGTGCCCATCAGTGCCACCTGCTCGCTGCGCATGCTGCGGTATTCGCCGCTATAGGTTTCATCGCCCATCTCGACCTTGACGCCCACCCGGCATTTTGCGACCACGTTGCCGCCCACATTGCTGGCTGGCCGCTGGTAGTCGATATCAAGGATCTCGATCGTGAAGCTGGCCATCTGCGCATTGCCGAGGTGGCTCGGCACAGCCACGAAATCCCAGCTTTGCAACACGGTGACCGCCTCCGCCGTCACTGACTGTTCCATGCGCCCGTCTGTATTCAGGTAGGCGGTGCGGTAGACACCGCCCAGTGTGCCGATCGTGCTGTCGCGCCGGCGGTCGACCGTTTGCACCGTCACCTGCCGGCCATGGCCGATAGGCATTGATGGTGCCTTCAGGTCGGGTTTGACGACAACGGTTTGCGGGCTCATGGCGCAGGCCGTCAACAGGACGGCACCGAGCAAGACGAGCAGTTGGCGGAAAAACAACGGGGATTGCAGCATGGTTTTACTCTCCGGCAATGGGTTTGACGGGGATGGTGGTATGGAAAGTGTGCTGGTCGGCAAAGGTGAACACCAGCTCGACCTTGTCGCCGGGGGCGAGCGGGCGCACCAGACCCAGCAACATGACGTGATGGCCGCCAGGCGCGAAACGGAAGCTGCCGCGCGGCGGGATATCGATCGCGGCCACCTGTTGCATGCGCATGCGGCCTTCGCGGTGGATATGTTCGTGCAGCTCACAGCGGCTGGCGACGCTGGTTTGGCAGCTGACGCCGGTCAGCTGCAACGCGCTGTCGCCGTCATTGTGCAGGGTCAGGAAGCCGGCGCCGTTGCTGGCGCCTGGCGGTGTGGCGCGGATCCAGCTGTCGCTGACTGACAGCGGTTTGGCCTCATCCGCCGTTACGGCGCCGGCGAACAACAGGGCGAAAAGGATGGCGAGAGTGTGGTGCATTGCAGTACGGGTGCGGATCATGGTGGGCTCAGTGGCGCTGGCTTTGCAGCGTTCTGTCGGGACGGGCGAGATAATACCCCTGGCCGCCGTCTATGCCGAGCTGTTGCAGGCATTCCCATTCCAGCTGGTGCTCGACACCTTCGGCCAGGATGGTGATGTCGCAACTGTGGGCAATCTGCACCAACGACTGGACATAGAACTGGTTGTCCGTGTTGAGGTGGATGTCGCGGATGAAACTGCGGTCCACTTTGAGAAAGTCCAGCGGCAGGCTGTGCAGGTAGCCGAAGGCTGCACTGTGGATGCCGAAGTGATCCAGTGACAAGCGGGCGCCGCGCTGGTGCAGCATCGCACACAGCTCATGTATTTGCCCTGCGCCGGTGCGCACCAGGTATTCCGAGGTCTCGACCACAAGCCTGCGGGCAAATGCGGGGTAATCAGCGAGGTAGCCAGAAAACCACTGCAGGAACTCTGGTGAGCGGGCGCTGTGCGGTGAAAGGTTGATGCATAGCGGGGCAGCACAGCGCGACACCTGGCTGTCGGCGCGTTCGCTGCGCTGGCGGATTTCATCGATGATCAGGCGGTCGAAGGCCTCCGCCA
Source organism: uncultured Cellvibrionales bacterium (assembly GCA_937864065.1). GTDB lineage: Bacteria > Pseudomonadota > Gammaproteobacteria > Pseudomonadales > UBA7239 > UBA7239. The sequence goes on from CALMIC010000090.1 coordinate 8,462, forward strand.
GCGCGAACCTTTCGGCCATCGGCAGGAAGATGCCTGCTGGCACGAGCTTGTCCTGCATTGTGATGCGGCAGAAGATTTCGGCCAGCATGGCCTGGTTGCCGGCAACCGGGAACACCGGCTGGTAATGGAACGTCAGTTGGCGATCCTGCAGGGTGCGGGTCAAGGTGGTGTACCACTGGCGCGCTTCCCGTGCCACCTGTTCCACATCACCGGCCTGGAACAGTTGCCAGTCGCTGTGCCCGCGCGCCTGGGCCTGGCGCAGGGCGAGGTCTGCTTCTGCCAGCAGGTGATGGTTGGCCCGCAGCACATCGCAGCACGCCACGCCGATGTGGATGCAATGCCCGTGCAGCAAATCGAGTGATGCCATGCGTGCCACCAGATGCGCAGCCAGTGCGCGGGCGCGGTCGCGTTCCAGTCGCGGCAGGTAGACAGCAAAATCGGCGCCGGCGCGGCGGCTGATGATGGCGTCCGGCGCCTCAGCGACCAGCGCCTGCAGCTGGGCAGCGACGACGCGCAGGCATTCATCGCCTGCTTCGTGGCCGTGCTGCAGGTTGTAGCGGCCGAAATCCTGCACCTGCAGGATCATCAGGCAGCCGCCATTGCCGCTTTCGCTGTCGGCGACCGACTGCAGGCGGGCATTGAATTCGCGCCGGTTTGACAGGCCTGTGACCGGGTCGAGGTGTGACTGCGCGCGCAGGCTCTCGGTGAGTGCCAGTTGTTCGTGGAAAATGGTTTTCAGCTTGCGGCTCATGCGGTTCATGGCCTGGACCACCTGGCGCAACTCACGCGTTTTCGGCAGCGGTTGTTGTTCGACGAAATGGCGCTCGCAGATGGCAGCGGCCTGGTGTTCCAGTTTTTGCAGTGGACGCAGCAGCAGGCGCAGGGCGGCGATGGACAACAGGTACACAACCGCCGAAGCCACAGCAAGCACCAGCAGTAATTCGCCGAAACTGGTCCACAGGGCGCGATAACCCGCCGTCGTGGTGGTGGTGATTTCCACGGTGCCCAGTTGCGTCCAGCCTGACATGACGTCAGCAGTGGCGCGTGGCGCATGGATCGGCAGCAAGCGCATGAACCAAGCTGGCGCGATGGCGTTCTCGTTGGCATGCACGCGTTCGAGCAGCACGTTGCCGTGGATATCACGGTAGACAATGCTGGAAAACGTACCGTGCTCGAAAAGCAAGTCGAGCAGGTGTTGCAGCGCTTGCGCTTTGCTGTCTGGCGTGGCGCTGGCAATGGCAAAGGCCAGCGCAGTGGCCGTGTCACGGGCATGCAGGTCCATCTGTTCCTGCAGGTGTCGGCGCGCATTGTAAAAATTGATGGTCAGGCTCGCTGCCAGCATCAGCATGAACAGCAACGTGAGGCTCAGGAACAGTTGCCGGCGCAGGGTCATGGCTTGTCTGCCTGCAAGCGTTTCTGCTCGCTTTCCAGCTTCTCGCGCAGTGGCTGGCCGAGTTCGCGTGGATCCTGGCCGGCCGGCGTGTGCTGCAGTTCGCGGCGCAGCTTGCGGTTGGCGGGATTGTCCCTGCCGCTGATGGCTTCGGCTTCCCGCAGGTACTTCTCTGCCTGCCTGATGTTGCCATTGCCGTGCGCGACCCGTGCGAGTTTGCGGAAACGCTTGGCTACCTGGCGTATGCCGGCTTGCGCACGCGGGTTGCCCGGATCCAGTTCCAGAGCCTGCCGGTAGTACAGCAGCGCGTTGTCGGAGGCAGGTACACTGAGTCTGTCTTTCGTCAGGGCAAGGTCGCCGCGGGCAATGAGGTCGGTCACGGCTTGCTCGCGTGCAGCGATGGCCGGATCCGGCACCGGCGCCGGTGTCGATTCATCCTGCTGCCATGGCGAAAGCGATGGCAGCCAGCTCGGGGGTTGCCACGAGGAGCAACCGCCCAGTGTGACCAGCAGCAAGCATGACAGCAGGCGCAAGCGAAGCGGCATGGGTGGATGGCAACCTTCAGGCAGGCAATGTGGAAGCAATAGCCTAACAGAAATGCTCCGCAGGCAAGACGGAGCCGATACAATGGCGCGCAACCGCCCTGCCTGCCCGGCACAGTGCGGAGGAACCACGCAGCAGTCGCGCGGTCGAACCGGCGTTATCGCGGAGAAGTGGCATGCAGAGAATCTGGTCTGGTCGAGCGCTGCTGGCGTGGTTGTGGTTGTGCCTGCTGGCCTTGCCCTTGCAGGCGCAATTTGATGGCGCGGCACCAGCAGATGCCGGCCTGGCAAGTAACAGCCAGCCTGAGTTCCTGCCTGTAGAAGAGGCTTACCAGCTGCTGCCATCCGTGGCGGCTGATCGCGTAGTTCTGGACTGGGTTATTGCCCCCGGCTACTACCTCTACCGTGAGCGAATGGCCATTACAGCGCTGGTGGACGGGGCTGTACTTCCCCTCGACATCGACATGGGCCACGGCAAGCTCAAGTACGATGATTATTTCGAGCGCGATACCGAGGTCTACTACCAGCAAGCACGGATCACGCTACGCTTTGCCGAGTCGCCCGGCCAGCCGTTCACACTGACAGTGGAATCCCAGGGCTGTGCCGATGCCGGCCTGTGTTATCCGCCGCAGACCCAGTATTTCCGGGTTGACCTGGTTGCCCTGAAAGTCGATGCGGTTGCTGCTCCGCCAGTTGTTGCGACCCCTGGTGCAACGGATACGCCTGCCCCGGCAGCTTCAGCGCCAGGCGGCTTGCTGGCGGCGTTGCTGATGGCACTGCTGGGCGGCATGATCCTCAACCTGATGCCCTGTGTATTCCCGGTGCTGTCACTGAAAGTGTTTGCCATGGCGGCCCAGCGCGACCGCGATGACGAGGCGCACTGGCACAGCTGGGTCTATGCGGCCGGTGTTGTGGTGTCGTTTGTGCTGGTGGCCGCTGTGATGCTCGCCCTGCGTGCCGGCGGTGAGGCAATCGGCTGGGGCTTCCAGCTGCAGGAGCCGCTGTTCATCAGCGGCCTGGTCTACCTGTTCTTTGTGCTGGGCCTGTCTTTTTCCGGCGTCCTGCACATCGGCGGCAGCCTGATGGGCATAGGCCAGCGGCTGGTCGCCGGCCACCCGGTGCGGGCCGCCTTCTTCACCGGCGTGCTGGCCGTGGTGGTGGCCAGCCCCTGCTCGGTGCCGTTCATGGGTGTGGCGCTGGGCTTTGCGATCACCCAGTCCGCTGCTGTCGCGTTGCTGGTGTTTGCCGTGCTGGGGCTGGGCATGGCACTGCCTTTCATCCTGCTGGCTTACTGGCCGTCGATGCTGCATCGCCTGCCGGCGCCCGGTCCGTGGATGGATCGCCTGCGCCAGTTCCTCGCCTTCCCGCTGTATGCGACGGCCGTGTGGCTGTTATGGGTGCTTGGCCAGCAGGGCGGCGAGATGGCAATGATTGCCGTGCTCGGTGGCCTGATCCTGCTGGTGATGGCGGGATGGCTGTGGCGCGACGCCTCGGCGCGCGTCTGGGAAAAAATGCTGGCGTTGCTGGTCTTGCTGCTGGCACTGGTGCTGCCGCCTGCGCTGGTGGTGCAGAGTTGTGCGAGCCGTGAAGGGCAGTCATTTGTCGCACAGGCTGAAGGCGAACCCTACAGCGCGGCCCGGCTGGCGGAGCTGCGCGCCGCCGGCAAGCCGGTGTTCGTCAACATGACGGCGGCGTGGTGCCTCACTTGCCTTGTCAACGAAAAAGTGGCGCTGTCGCGCGACAGTGTCAAGGCGCACATGCGTGAACGCGGCATCACTTACCTGCGTGGTGACTGGACCAACCGCGATCCGGAAATCACCGCCCTGTTGCAGCAGTTTGGCCGCAGTGGCGTGCCGCTGTACCTGTATTTTCCGGCGGGACGCGACCGGGAAGTGGTGGTGCTGCCCCAGGTGCTGACCGAGCAACAGGTGCTGGCCGCGTTGCGCTGATCAGTGCAGCCACCATAACAAAACCATCAGCAGCGGGATAGACAGCGCTGTCGACAGCAGCACATAGCTCGCGACGGCCGCTGGCGCGCGCTGGTATTGCTCGGCCAGCAGGTAGCTGAACACGGCCGCCGGCATGGCCGCCTGTAACAACAGCACTTGGCGTGCGATGCCGTCGAGACCGCAAAGCCAGCAGGCCAGCAGGCCGCCGCCAAGACCCGTGGCATAGCGCAGGCCGGTCAGTGCCCAGCCACTGCGCTGGTTACTGCTGCCGATGACCGCCAGCGAGGCACCAAGCGCCAGCAGCATCAGCGGGATGGCGGTATTGCCCAGCAGTTTTGCCGTCTGCTGCAGCCAGTCGGGCAGCGCAGTGCCGGTCCCGAGCAACAGCAGCGATGCGGTCATGGCCAGCACCAGCGGTGAACGCAGGGTGCGGCCGGCAGAAAACGCCCGGTCCAGCGTGCTGATGCCGAGCGTGAAATGCAGCAGGGTCGACAGCGTGAAAAACACCAGTGACAGCGCCAGCCCTTGCTCGCCGAAGGCAAACAGCGACAGCGACAGCCCCATGTTGCCATGGTTGCCGAACACCAGCGGCGACAGGTAATCCCGCCACGGCCAGCGCAGCAGGCGCAGCGCGCAGTAAGCCAGGACGGCAGCGCAGGCGATTGCGGCCAGCGCGGCGGCAGCGAAACCTGCCAGTGCGTCCGCACGCATGCCGAGGCCGGGGATGGTGGCGAGGATGAGGCAGGGTGAGCCGATGTCGGTCACCAGCTGCGCCACCTGGCGCGTATCGAGCTGGCGCCCGCTGCGCGACCACAGCCAGCCGGCCAGCACGCAGAGAAACACCGGCGCGAGGATGGCGAGGATCTGCAACAGCATGGCGGGCACCCAGCAGGTCGGGCAACGGGTGCCGGATTCTAGCAGCACCCGCCAGCCGGCAGGGGATTACAGCTTCAGGGCCAGCCGGTGCTCACGCGTGAGGGCATAGTTTTCCTCGCCGAGCAGGTCGATGCCGCAGCTCAGGTTGCTGATCCAGTCGAGGAAGCGGTTCACCATCGCCTTGCCCTTGAACGGCCGGCCGTGCTGCGGGACGATCATCTCGACGTCGAGTTCGCGCACCATGTCGGCCCACAGGCGACAGGCCTTGCGCGAGCACATGTAGCGCTCATGGAATCCCTGCATCGACGGGATGTGAGCCTCGAAGTTCTCGACCGCCTGTTCCGGCGAGGCATCCACCAATGATGCGCCCATGTCACCCGAAAACAGGATGCGGCTTTTCACGTCGTAGAAATGCAGGTTGCCGACCGAGTGCAGGAAGTGCGCCGGCAGGATCAGTATGTTGCTGTCGCCGAGTTCGATGACACTGCCCTTGTCCGGCACGGCTATGATGCGGTCTTCCAGTTTCTGGCCGTTCAGGTCATTGAGGTAGGACGCGCCGAGGTGCGGCAAGAAGCGCGACCACAGCCTGGAAACCACCACCTGCGCCTGTGTCTGCATCATCCAGCGCCCCAGCGAGGCGATGATGTCCGGATCCTGGTGCGAGGCGAAAATATAGTCGAGTTTCTGCACCGGCATGTGCTTGCCGATTTCCAGCGTCAGCGGGGCATAGGTGAGGTCACCGCCCGGGTCGATGGTGGCACCGTGCTTGCCATCGAGGATGAGGAACTGGTTTGCCTGGATGCCGGAGCCGCGCACGAGGTCGCTGAACACGATGCATTTGTGATGGTTGTCGTCATAGAGCATGTGGGCTTTGCTAGCCAATACCATGGTGTGATTCCTGTCAGCATTGTTGTCGGAAACGGCTGCAGTCTAGTCAGGCAGGTCCGTGCTTGTGTTGACTTGTGTCAGCGCTTGCCCGAGCCTGTGGACATTACCTAATGACGGTTGTGGACTGATGAAAATCCAGCAGCTCGATATTCCCGCCGTGCTGGCCAGCCTCAGCAGCAGTGTGGACGGGCTTTCAGCCAACGAGGCGGAGCGCCGCTTGCGTGAGTGTGGCGAGAACCGGGTGCAGGGCATCCGGCGTGAGCCGTGGTGGTTGCGTTTCTTGCGCGAACTCACGCATTTTTTTGCGATCATCATGTGGCTCGCCGCTGCACTGGCGTTCTTTGCCGACTGGCATGCGCCGCATGAGGGCATGGCGAAGGTCGGCTACGCGATCATCGCCGTCATCATCATCAGCGCGATTTTCTCGTTCTGGCAGGAATACCGCGTGGAGCGGGCACTGGATGCCTTGCAGCAGTTGCTGCCCGACATGGCCAATGTGTTGCGCGATGGTCTTTCCACCAGCCTGCCGGTGGAGCAGCTGGTGCCAGGCGATGTGATATTGCTGGAGCAGGGCGACAACATCCCCGCCGATTGCCGCGTGCTGGAAGCCTTTGCCTTTGGCGTGAACAACGCGACGCTCACCGGCGAATCGCTGGTGCAGTTGCGGCAGGCTGCAGCGTGCCAGACAGAGCGCTTGCTGGATGCGGACAACATCCTGCTGGCTGGCACCACCGTCGCGGCCGGGCAGGGGCGCGCTGTGGTTTTCGCTGCCGGCATGCAAACTGAATTTGGCCGCATCGCCCACCTCACCGACACCAGTGGCGACGAAGTGTCGCCATTGCGGCGCGAGATTGCCCACCTGAGCCGGATGATTGCGGGTGTGGCGATTTCGCTCGGCCTGCTGTTCTTTGTGGTGGGCCGCTGGCTGGGCGTGCCGCTGTGGCAGGATCTGCTGTTTGCCATCGGCATCATTGTGGCAATGGTGCCGGAAGGCCTGTTGCCGACACTGACCCTTGCCCTGGTGCTGGCGGCGCAGCGCATGGTGAAACGCAAGGTGCTGATCCGCCACCTGCCGGCCATCGAGACGCTCGGT
>CALMIC010000091.1 GCA_937864065.1 uncultured Cellvibrionales bacterium
CGGCCGGCGAGTTGCCGCCACTCGACAGTATCCGGGTGGAAACCCGCGGCCACGCTGTGCAGGCGCGGCTCTACGCGGAAGATCCATGGCGCGACTTCCAGCCGCAATCCGGCCTGCTCACGGCCGTGGCGTTTCCCGACACCCTGCGCATCGACCACTGGATCGCAGCTGGCGTGACGGTGCCGCCGTTCTACGACCCGATGCTGGCCAAAGTGATCGCCCACGCCGGCACGCGCGAGCAGGCGTTTGCGCAATTGCACGCGGCCCTCGGCGACACCACGCTGTACGGCATCGAGACCAACCGCGACTACTTGCGCGCGCTGCTGCAGGACGAGACCGTGGCGCAGGGCAAGATGACCACGCGCTACTTGAACACGTTCCGCTGGCAGTCATACGCGTTTGATGTGCTCGACGGCGGCACGCACACCACCGTGCAGGATGTGCCCGGCCGGCTCGGCTACTGGGATGTCGGCGTGCCACCCTCCGGCCCGTTCGATGACCGCAGTTTCCGCATCGCCAACCGGCTGGCCGGCAACGACGACAGCGCCGCCGGCCTAGAGATCACGCTGAATGGCCCGACATTGCGATTCCGCAGTGCCACGCAGGTGGCTGTGTGCGGCGCACCGTTCGCACTCACGCTGAACGGTGAACCGGTGCCGATGTGGCAGACACTCGACATCCAGGCCGGCGACACTTTGGCCATCGGCCGCGCTGTCGATGCCGGTGCACGTTGCTATCTCGCCGTGCGCGGCGGGCTACATGTCGGCGACTATCTCGGCAGCAAGAGCACCTTCACACTCGGCCAGTTCGGCGGGCACGGCGGCCGCAGCTTGCGCATCGGCGATGTGCTGCACCTGGATCCGCACGCGCTGCCGTGCAGTACGCAAGCAATGCCCGCCGATGAACAGCCGGTGATCGCCCATGCCTGGCAGTTGCAGGTGATGCTCGGCCCGCACGCGGCACCGGATTTTTTCACGGAAGAAGACATCCGCACACTGTTTGCCACTGACTGGGAAGTGCACTACAACTCGTCGCGCACCGGTGTGCGCCTGGTCGGCCCGAAACCGCAGTGGGCGCGCAGCGATGGCGGGGAAGCGGGCCTGCACCCGTCGAACATCCACGACAACGCCTATGCCATCGGTGCCGTCGATTTCACCGGCGACATGCCGGTGATCCTCGGCCCGGACGGCCCATCGCTGGGCGGATTTGTCTGCCCGGTCACCGTGATCGCCAGCGAGCGCTGGAAGCTCGGCCAGCTGCGCCCCGGCGACACGATCCGTTTCGTGCCGTCGCCACAGAGTAGCAGTGCCGTCATCAGTTCGCGCGGCGAGCCCGACACCGACAAGGCGCTGGTGTTCCGCGCCGCCGGTGATGAATACGTGCTGGTCGAGTTCGGCCCGCTAGTGCTCGACATCAACCTGCGTTTCCGCGTGCATGCATTGTGGCAGTGGCTCACGGCGCAGCACGTCAACGGCATCATCGACATCACCCCCGGCATCCGTTCACTGCAAGTGCATTTCAATCCTGCCGTGCTCACGCGCAACAACCTGCTCGATATACTCGCACGCGGTGAGGCGACACTGGCCAGCATCGACGACATGACGGTGCCATCGCGCACCGTGTGGCTGCCGCTGTCGTGGGATGACCCGGCCACAAGACTCGCCATCGACAAGTACATGCAGTCGGTGCGCAAGGATGCGCCGTGGTGCCCGTCGAACATCGAGTTCATCCGCCGCATCAACGGCCTTGCTGACGAGCAAGCGGTGAAAGACATCGTCTTCAACGCCGAATACCTGGTGATGGGGCTGGGCGATGTCTACCTCGGCGCGCCGGTCGCGACGCCGCTCGACCCGCGCCACCGCCTCGTCACCACCAAGTACAACCCGGCACGCACCTGGACTCCGGAAAACGCCGTCGGCATCGGCGGCTCTTACCTGTGCGTGTATGGCATGGAAGGCCCGGGCGGCTACCAGTTTGTCGGCCGCACGATCCAGATGTGGAATCGCTGGCGCCAGACGGATGCCTTCAACCAGCCGTGGCTGCTGCGCTTCTTTGATCGCATCCGTTTCTTCCCGGTCAGCGCGGAGGAACTGCTGGCGATGCGCGAGGCTTTCCCGCGCGGCGGCTACAACATCCGCATCGAGGACGGCACGTTCAACCTGCGCGACTACAATGCGTTCCTGCAGCAGCACAGTGCCAGCATTGCTGCATTCAAGCAGACACAGCAGGCAGCATTCGAGGCCGAGCGCGAGCGCTGGCGGCAATCCGGCCACGGCGACCTGTCACTGCCGCTGGAAGCCGAAACCGGCGATGACCGCGAGATCGCGCTGTGCGACAACGAAGTGCTGGTGACCAGCCATGTACCCGGCAGCGTGTGGCATGTGGCGGTGCAGGCTGGGGACATTGTCGAGGCCGACATGCCGGTGGCGATTGTCGAGTCGATGAAAATGGAAATGGCCGTTGCCTCACCGAAACGGCTGCGTATCCGCGAGCTGCTCGCCACCGAAGGGATGCAGGTGCAGCCGGGTACCGTGCTCGCCATTGCCGAGGTACTCGACTGATGCTACCCGACCGGTTCTCGATCGCCACGTTGCGCACGCTGTATGCCAGCGGTGCGGAAACCCCGCAAAGCGTGTTGCAGCAGCTGCGCGCCCGCATCGCGCGCGACCGCGACAACCCGGTGTGGATCCATGTACTGGATGACGCGGAACTCGCCCCGCATCTCGCGCGGCTGGCGTCGATGGCACCGGCGGAATACCCGCTGTGGGGCGTGCCATTCGCCATCAAGGACAACATCGACCTGGCCGACATACCGACCACGGCGGCCTGCCCCGCGTTCAGCTACACACCATCGCAGTCTGCCTGTGTCGTGCAGGCGCTGCTCGATGCCGGCGCGATCCCGCTCGGCAAGACCAATCTCGACCAGTTCGCCACCGGCCTCGTCGGCACGCACTCGCCTTATGGTGAAGTGAGGAATGCCGTGCTGCCCGATTACATCAGTGGCGGTTCCAGTTCCGGTTCTGCTGTTGCCGTCGCACGCGGCCATGTCGCGTTTGCACTCGGCACCGACACTGCCGGCAGCGGGCGCGTGCCGGCGGCACTGAACGGACTGGTCGGTGTGAAGCCCTCGCGCGGCCTGCTCAGCACGCGTGGCGTGGTACCTGCATGTCGCTCGCTGGATTGCGTGAGCCTGTTTGCGCTGGACCTGGATGATGCGGAATACCTGTTCGACATCGCGCAAGGCTACGATGCCGGCGACTGTTTCAGTCGCAAGCTCACACCACTGATGCTGGCCCACAGCCCGGTGATCGGCGTGCCGCGCATCGGGCAACTGGAATTTTTCGGCAACGACGAAGCACAACAGCTGTTTGCGCGTACAGTCGCGCAGTTGCCGCTGCGCAGTGTCGAGATCGATTTCGCGCCGTTCATGCAGGCAGCGGCCATGCTGTACCAGGGGCCGTGGGTCGCCGAGCGCTGGCTGGCGGCCCAGCCATTGGTCGACAACACACCGGATGCGCTGCTGCCGGTCACGCGCCACATCATCGCCGCCGGCAAGCAGTACACGGCCGCCGATGTGTTTGCTGCGCAATACCGGCTGGCCGGCCTGCGGCGCGCTGCCGAAGCGGTGCTCGGCAGTGTCACGGCGATCCTCACGCCGACCATCGGCTCGCCGTATACGCGCAGCGACATTGCTCGCGAGCCACTGGTGCGCAACAGCGAGCTCGGCTATTACACGAATTTCATGAACCTGCTCGACCTCGCTGCCGTCGCCGTGCCCACCGCGCCGTTCGCCAGCGGCCTGCCGAACGGTGTCACGCTGTTTGCCGATCACGCCAGTGACACATTGCTACTCACCCTCGCCCGCCAGCTGTTCCCGGAGGCTTCCCGCCATGGCCACACCCGTTGATTCTCCACTGATTGCCGTATGCGGTGCCCACATGCAGGGCCTGCCGCTGAACACGCAATTGCTGGAGCGCGGCGCGACCTTTGTCGAAGCAGTGCAGACGGCAGATTGTTACCGTTTCTATGCCCTCGCGGGCGGGCCGCCGTTCCGGCCTGGCCTGGTGCGGGTGAACGAATGTGGTGCCGGTATTGCAGCGGAACTGTGGGCGCTGCCCGCTGCACGTTGGGGGGATTTCATCGCGCTGATCCCGTCGCCACTGGCGATCGGCACCGTGTTGCTGGCCGATGGCCGCAGCGTGAAGGGATTTGTCTGTGAGGCCTACGCTGCCGTCGGCGCCACCGACATCACGGCACTCGGCAGCTGGCGCGCGTTCCTCGCCCGGCAGGCGGGTTGATCAACATGCCCTCCGGGAGCGCGTGTCAGCGACGGCAGGTCTCATCCTGCCATCTCGCAGGGTTTGAACGGATGTAGTCGGCAATATCCGCTAGCGACTGTTCGTCGCGAATGATGTGCTCATAATAATTTCGCTGCCACAACTGCCGGTCAAACGGCATCCATCCGTCCCGTTTTACCCCGTTGATGTACGCATTTGTGCTCAACGACTTGAACGCCCCTACGATATCACCCACCGTAGGGGCACCCCTTGTGGGTGCCATGTCACCATCACCGCATAGGCCATGGTTGCCCGTAGGGGCACCCCTTGTGGGTGCCCGCCCCATATCATGCGTCGGGCATTCCTTGACACGGGCGCCCACAAGGGGCGCCCCTACGATTTCGATCACACCATGGATATGGTCAGGCATTGCCACAAACTCGCCCAACCTGATACCTGCAAACCGTTGCGGCAAACTGCGCCAGCAAGATTCCACCATTATACCTGCTGCATTCGGTAACAAAGTGCCGTTCACTACAGCCCCGAAATAGGGTTCACGCCTGTGGGTACAAATCGTAATGAAATAGTAGCCAGCGCATGAGTAGTCAAAGTGCTGCAAACGCAATGACTTTCTCTGGCGACGCTCATTCCTTGAATCCATATCACGTTCCTTGTGATATCCATGACAAAAACAACAAACACCAGTGCGTTATCGGCCACCAAGGCAGCGGGTAGGGCTCCATCAGGTAGCACAGGCAATCCTGGCGGATCGCGCGCTCGTCGAGCGTGAGCATCGCCGGCGTCAGCGGGTTAGGCAGGCGGGATCTTCACCGTGGCCACCGTGTGGAAGACGAGGCGCCCGATCTCCTGCCCCACGTTTCAGCCCGCCAGTGACTGCAACTGCTTCTCGGCGGCCTCCAGCCGTTCGCGGGTGCGGGCCAGCACCTTGCACTGCGCATCGAATTCGCTGCGGCTGACCAGGTCAAGCCGCGCAATCGCCGACTGCAGCAACGCATGCAGGATCTTTTCCAGCTCCTCGGCCGGCGGCGTCTGGGTACCCAGTTGCTGGCGCAATTGCGCGCTGAGCTTGCTGAGCAAATCGACAGGAATATTGATGGCCATGCCCACTACCTTTTGCAGCAAAAAATCACACGCCACGCACTATAAACGAATCGACCGCCAGCCGCGCCTCATGATGGACCAGCATGGCACCGTAATGGTGCAAAACCCCGGTAATCCCGAGGCCGCGAGTGCGGGATTGTGAAATTTTTGTCATAACCCACTGTTCTGCATAAAAAAACACAATCTGGCACGGCGTTTGAATAACTACTTACAAGCCGCCAGACGGCTGACCGTTACCAGACCTTTCATCCCGAGGAGACACATCCATGAAAACCCTGAGCAAAGCAATCGCCGCCACCACTCTCGCCCTGGCCGCATCCCATGCCACGGCCTATGAGCTGGGCGCGGGTTTCGAAGCCAGTGCCAACGTCGGGCTGGTCAGCAACTACATGTGGCGCGGCACCAGCCAGACCCGCAACGATGTCGCGCTGCAAGGCGGTGTGGACCTGACCCACTCCTCAGGTTTCTACGCCGGCACCTGGCTCTCCAATGTCGATTTCGCCCTCGCACCGGGTGCCGACACCGAGCAGGATTTCTACGTCGGCTACGGTTTCACACTGGGTGACTTCGCTTTCGACCTGAAGCGCACCGAATACCACTATGCCAGTGCCGACTACCTGAACTTCGGCGAAACGCATGCCCATGTCAGCGCCTACGGTTTCACCGTCGGGGCCGACTACTCCAGCGACACCCCGATTGCCAACTCTGACAGCGCCCTCCACTACTACGCCAGCTACAGCTACACGCTGCCGGCTGAAGTCGGCCTGACGGCGACCGTCGGTGAGTACAACTTCCGCGATGCCGGCTGGGTCGGTGGCAATGACCACAAGTACAGCTACTTCAGCCTCGGCGTGAACAAGACTTTCTGGGACATCAACTTCGGCCTGGCCTACACCGACAGCAATGTCGATGACAGCA
>CALMIC010000092.1 GCA_937864065.1 uncultured Cellvibrionales bacterium
GTCACCCAGTTCAGTGCGGATAACAATGGTTACGGTGTCGCTGTGTCGCTGCTACTGCTTGAGGATGGCAGGCTGGTGGCTGCCGGCAATGCGGGAGGAGGGCGAGTGGCGGTCGCACGCTATTTGCCCGATGGTTCACTCGATGTCGGTTTTGCTGGTGATGGCAAACTCACGCTGCAGGCCAAGGCCGCCCCGTTTTGGCAGGATGCCAGCATTGATTGGACATTCGCAATGACACGCCAGGTCGACGGCAAGCTGGTTGTGGTGGGTGTTAGCAGCCTGTATGACGAAGCCACAAACGCGTTTAGCACTGCCCGGCGCGCCATCTACCGTATCAACGCGGACGGTACGCTGGATGAAAGCTTCGGTGAAGGGGGTATTCGCCTTGATAGCCCGCCGTCAGATGTCTTGACCGATGTTGTGCAACAGGCGGATGGCAAATTATTAGTCAAGGGATTCGATGGTGTCAGTGGCTATGTTCTGTATCGCCACCATCCTGATGGTTCTCCCGATATGTCATTTTCTGCCGATGGCATGCTACCGGGTGTCGTAAAGCATTCAGCCTATGAGCGGAATGACAAAAGGTACATGTACACCGATAACGCGATGGCGTTGCAGCGCGACGGCCGGCTGGTGGTGCCGGGGTACGTGTCGACCCAGGTCGGTTTTTCCCTGGATGCTGATGTAATGTTGGTGCGCTACCTGCTGACGCCGGATTCCGATGGCGATGGTGTTTACGATGCCGCAGACTGGGCGCCGCAGGATCCTGCGCGCTCGTCGGTGGCTGATGGTGTGGATGACCTGGATTTTGACGGGTTGACGAATGCTGCTGATAACTGCCCGGAAACGATGAATGCCGGTCAGGAAGATTTTGATGCCGATGGAACCGGTGACATCTGTGACCCGGATGATGACAACGACGGCGTCGCGGATGGCAGCGATGCCTTTCCGCTGGATGCTACTGAATCAGAAGATATTGATGGTGATGGCATTGGTAACAATGTCGATCAGGACAGGGATAACGATGGTATCGACGATAACCAGGACAACCTTCCTCTCTCTGCCTACTTTGACGGGTCGTTCGATCTGGATGGTAGGGTTGATGTCGCCGCATACACTGCTGGTGCAGTCATCCAGCAGGCCGATGGCAAGGTCGTGGTGGCGGGTACCACCGGTACAGTTCTTGTCAATGATAGCCCGAATTTCCTGGTAGCCCGTTTGAATGAGGATGGTTCGCCGGATACTGGCTTTGGCACGGGCGGCATTGCAGCCCTGAGCCGTATGGGCAGAGAGTATGCGCGCGCCGTGATCCAGCTGCGCGATGGTAAGTTGCTGGTGGCAGGTGCCACGGATGTGTATAACTGGAGCCGGTTTGTCATCACGCGCCTGAATGCCGACGGCTCTCCTGATGCCAGCTTCGGCACCGCTGGCTCGGTCGAGACCAATACCCAGGCTGGCCATGGCATCCGGGCGCTGTTCGAACTGCCCGATGGCAAGTTTCTGGCTGCTGGATCCAGCACAAGATCGATGGTTTATAGCAGTAACGGGAATGAAGTGGATTTCATCCTGCTGCGTTACAACCCGGACGGATCGATAGATACAAGTTTCGCAGATAACGGTGCGGCCTATGCGGCGGTCAGTGAATTCGCGGATTATGCTGAAGCAGCCCTGATGCAGCAGGACGGCAAGATTGTGGTGGCGGGTACCAGTATGGGCGAATTTGCCCTGGCGAGATTCAATGCCGATGGTTCACTCGATGAAGGGTTCAATGGTTCCGGTCGAGTTGCAACCCCGAACGTATGTGGTGACCCCGCTTCCGGCACTGCAGTGTTGACTGCACTGGTGCAGCAGGCTGATGGAAAACTTCTCGCCGCTGGCTATTTTGATCGGTTTGCTGGTGGCCAAGTGCTGGCCTTGGTGCGGTATAACGAGGATGGCAGCCCGGACACGGCTTTTGCCAATAATGGTCAGTTTTGTGCAGATTATAACTACCGCAGCCCTGCGGCTGTTGTCCAGCAGCCAGATGGCAAGCTGCTGGTGGGCGGGGAGGGGTTTTTTGTGCGCCTCACGCGAGACGGTGCGCTGGATACGGCGTTCGGAAACGCAGGTGTATGGGGTATCGGCTTGCAGCCTGAGCTGTTCAATGTGTCGGCGATGGCTTGGCAAGCCGATGGCAGGTTGCTCGTCACAGGAACCTTGGGCAACAGGATCGGTGCCTACCGTTTGTTGATGGTGGCTGATAATGATGGTGATGGTATTCCCGATGCGAATGATGCCTTTCCTGATGATCCTGGCGAGTGGCTGGACACAGACCAGGACGGCACCGGCAACAACGCCGCCGCCGATGATGATGGCGATGGTGTGCAGGATGTGACGGATGCTTTCCCGCTCGATGCTGGCGAG
>CALMIC010000093.1 GCA_937864065.1 uncultured Cellvibrionales bacterium
TGAATCTCACGCCGATGACGGATCGCGATCGCATTATTGCGCTGGCAATTGTTGCTGTGTTGATAGCCCGATACATCGGGTGATTCAGGAGGTCATAAAATGAAGCGTTTGTGTTTTCTGTCACCAGATGTAGAGCATGCCAGTAAAGTAGTGGCTGACTTGAAAAGCAATGGTATTGCCGAGACAAATATTTATGCCTTGGCTAGATATGGTGTGGTTATTGATGATCTTCCTGATGCAGGCCCTGAGGCTGATGATTTTCTTCCTGCCTATGAACGAGGCATTGCTATAGGTGGTGTAGGCGGTCTTCTTGCTGGTCTGGCCGCATTGGCTTTTCCACCAGCTGGTGTTGTGGTTGGTGGTGGCTTGGTTTTGCTGGTCAGCCTCTTCGGTGCCGGACTCGGCGGCCTCATGACAGGTCTGGCTGGTGCCGCTTTTCCAAGTTCACGGATCAAACAATTTGAGACGGCAATTGAACAAGGAAAAATTCTGATCATGGTTGACGTTGCCAAAAATGATGTCGAAAAGTTTGAATTGCTCATCAAAAATCTCGATCCGGATGTCAGTATCGAGGGCATTGAGCCCCCTGCAAAATTGATACCCTGATAAAAAAGTCAAATGTTGCTATGGATTATCGGCTTTGCTCTTCTGGGTAGCATAGGCTCTATTGCTGGCGCTGCCTTGTTTCTATTTTTTCCAGAAGGTATTCGCAGGGTTCTCATTCCACAACTCGTCAGTTATGCCACCGGCACCCTGCTCGGGGCGGCATTCCTTGGGATGATTCCTGCAGCCCTGCAACAGGCACCTGCAAACCTTGTCATGACCACCGTACTAGTAGGTATGGTATTGTTTTTTGTGCTGGAAAAACTGGTGCTCTGGCGTCATCACCACGACAATCATGAACGCGGTGCAAAAACCCGCGAAGGCGTATTGATTCTGGTCGGTGATGCCTTCCATAACTTTGTAGATGGAATAGTGATCGCCGCTGCCTTCCTGATATCCATCCCGCTGGGAGTTGCTACGGCATTAGCTGTGATTGCCCACGAAATTCCACAGGAAGTGGGCGATTTCGCCATCTTGCTGGACAGCGGCTATGACATAAAAAAAGCATTGCTTCTGAATAGTCTTTCTGCAGCGACTACGCTTCCGGGTGCGGTGATGGCATATTTATGGCTTGACGAAATGCATGAAGCCACTCCTTACATTCTGGCCCTTTCTGCAGCGAGTTTTATCTACATTGCCACAGCCGATATGATCCCGGGCTTGCACCAACAGGTGACTCCTGCGGCTTTGTTAAAGCAGCTTCTGTTGTTAGTGCTGGGCGTTGGCTCCATTGCTTTATTTCATTTAAAAATAAATTCATGAACAATCTTCCCATTAATTCATCTTCGGTTGCCGGGGTTATTCTGTCAAAAACAGTCAACACAACCAAATTGCTTTTATTAAAGCGGGCGAAGGATAATTTCTGGCCCCATGTCTCTGGCAAGCTGGAAAAAGACGAAACTGCCTGGCAAGCCATCCTGCGTGAGATTCAGGAAGAAACCTCCTTGGAAATCGAAGTGCTCTATGCGGCGGATTACATTGAGCCCTTCTATGACATCTCGACAAACACTCTCATGCTGGTTCCGGCATTTGTGGCCATCGCACCGCAAGACGCCACTCTCAGGCTGAATGACGAAAACACGGAATGCCGCTGGTGCTCACTGGAAGAAGCCAAAGCTATTGCTCCCTTTCCCAACCAAAAAGCACTGTATGAGTACGTGTGAACTCATTTTGTACTCAGCCAACCTTCCGCTCTTCTGAGGATTCTGTAACCCGGAGGAGCATTTACTCTGCCCCCTTTCCATTAACCTGAGCTCAACAACACGCGGATGATGGCTGCGAACTGCATGCTCTCTCTTTCGATGTTTATGTCACGCTTGTGATTCAGCGCTTCTTGCAACCAATAACCGTTGCCAACCCGGATGGCAGTCAACAGGTTTTCTTTAAAGTTCGGAGGCATGTTGCCCATAAATTCACTGCCCAGGGCTTCTTCCATCCACAACAGGGTTTTGCTTTCCATTAATTCCGCCATCATGGGCGCTGTGAGAGGCATGCCGCTAAACAGGGCCAACAGGGTCTGCCGGTTTTCAATGAGTTGGGCCAGCGCATACCGGACAGGGGATTCAATGTATTCGCTGACCAGCTTTTTCTGCGGCTGCCGGGTGAGTGCGGTGAGGCCCCCGAGTGAACGATCGATCAGCCTTTCCAGCCAAGCGTAGTAAATATCCTCCTTGCTGGAAAAATACTGGTAGATCGTGGCATAGGGCTGTTCGCTTTCCAGAACGATTTCACTCATGGTTACCCGCTCGAAAGCATGCTTTTCCAAAACGCGAGAACTGGCATCCAGAATGGCGTGAAATCGGGCAATGGAGCGCGATTGTACGGGTTTACGCCGTTGTTTTATCAGTGGTTTTTCCATTTGATCCCTGCTATCGGCGCCCATCAAAAACACGAGAGTAATGATATTTCCCTCGCATTATAATGTTCTCATTGCATATTGATATGGGCGGTTGATGTGATGGAAGCGAACATGAATGCGGAAGCTGGGTCACTGGCGCTGGATTACCTGCGCCTGGGCAAGATGGTTTTCAGGGTTTTCGCTGCCTGCGCCTTGATGCTCGGTTTGTTTATAACCCTGTCCCCCGCCATTTTCTGGGGCTGGTTGGGTATAGGCATCGGTGCGGACTCGCGGGTGGTGGCCATCCTGTATGGCTCCGTGGTAATGGCAGTTGGCCTGCTGAGCCTGCTGGCGCAGCGCCATCCCCGGCGTTATGCCCCATTGCTGTTGTTTATTGGTGCCTACAAGGGCCTAGCCGTCATCGCGCTGGGCTTGCACGGCAGCATACTGCGGGACATGCCTGCCAGCGCATGGGCCATTGCCGGGCTGTATGGTCTGCTTTCTGTCGCTTGCCTATGGCTCTACACAGGAATCGAACGTCTACAGGAAAAACGGGCATGACCGATGTGCTGATCATCGGTAGCGGATTTGGTGGAGCGATCCCGGCGCTGGCGTTTGCGAAAGCCGGGGCGAAAGTGACTCTGCTGGAGCGCGGCCCCTGGCGCGACACGCCACCGATGCGAGCAGCCAACATCGCAGGTCTTGCGCCCCTCCCTCAGGGGCGTCACTTTTTAACCCACATTGCCCGCCGCGTGCATCACCGATGGTTGCCCCGCGCAGGTATGAACCTGCATCGCCACGGCCT
>CALMIC010000094.1 GCA_937864065.1 uncultured Cellvibrionales bacterium
GTCGAGTCAGTCATCACCAACCTGAAGCGCGACGTGCTGATCGCGGTCGATGGGTTGCCAGAAGGTGCCCAGTACTATCTCGCCGGGGCTGACCCCCACATTCCGTATGCCTCACCACTCTACGGTGATCCGACCGGGCTTCCGCCAGCCCTGATCCAGGTCAGCAAGGACGAGGTATTGCTGGATGATTCACGCCGTCTTGCCGCCAAATACAAGGCCGCTGGCGTTCCCTGTGAGCTGGAACTGTGGGATGGCTTGCCCCATGTCTGGCAAACCCTGGCGATGTTCATTCCCGAAGGCCGCACCGCGATCAAGCGCATCGGGGACTTCATCGCCCGCCACGTTCACGACAGCCGCGACAAGCTCTGACAGCGCAGCAAGCTGCACAGCTCAGGCGTCCGCAGCCGGCTTACCCTCCACCAGTGCGACATTAATCTTGGCATCAGTCGGCGAAACAGCTGCCTCAAGCTGGACCGCACTGGGCTTGAGCTTGTTAGACGCCGAGCGACGGCGCGTCTTGCGTGGTGGTGCACTCCCGTCAACCACTGAGGCACTATCCATTTTGGCGCGCTGTTCCAGCTCAGCCCTGACAGCATCGAGCAACTCGATGAAAGCTTCTTCCAGGCACTGGACATAGAAGTCGGGGTCTTCCATCTTCTGGCGATCCGCCGTGAAAGCGACCGTCAGGAAGTCGTAGGTGGTTGACACTGTATGGAACAAACCGGTGTTCGGGATCAGGGGCCCCATACCGAAAGAATCCACCAGGCGAGCGCCGCATAGGTAAAGCGGCACCGGCGCGCCGGGCACATTGGTCACAATCGTGTTATTGGCGGGGGGGAATTTTTCCAGCAAGCCTGACTCCACCGCCGTGCGCACGCCCCAGGCGACGACGCCCGCATAGAGGTTGTCGAGCACCTCGTTGACGATATTCTTGCCCAGGGTGCGGGCATACGCCTTGCCGGCCAGCGCCTCACGATGAACCGCACGCAACCGCTGTAACGGGTCAGCAATATCCGTGCGCAGGGAAATGTTGGTGATGCTGATACGGTTGCCACGAATCCGGCGGTCTTCCTTGTCGCGCACATCGATCGGCACAGCAGCCACCAGGGAATCATCAGGCAGCTCATCCTTGGATTTCAGGTATCGCCGCAAGGCACCGCTGACAATCGCCAAGGCAATGTCATTGATGGTTTCATCGGGAAATGCAGCCTTTATGAGCCTGATATCACTCATCGGCAAACGGATGCGATCAACGACACGGCGCGGCGATATGGCACCATTGAAACGTGTCTTGGGTTTTTCGAGCTGTTTGAGCTCCTTGCGCCGCAAGGCGAGACTGATTTCACCATACAGACTGACAGAGCGCCCCAACATGCGCGCCAGGTTGCCTGCCTTGTGGAAATTATTGGCAACCGCACGCATCAACAGGCGTGAAGTATTCAGTTCCGGCACATGCTCGATAAAACGCCCTTCATCATCAGCTGACTGTGACCGCGCCAGATAGTCATCACCAGGCTTGAGCGTGTGCAAACTGTTGTAGATCGCCATACCGGTACGCCCATCCATCAACGAATGATGCACCTTGAGGAACAGGGCAAAAGAACCCTTTGGAATATCATCAATATGGTCAATGCCATCAATCACATACGCCTCCCACAAGGGCCGTGAGCGATTGAGGGGTTGTGCATGCAGGTTGGCGACCAACGAGCAGAGTTTCTGCCAATTGCCGGGCTTGGGAAGTGCTATATGGCGGATGTGGTAAACAAGATCAAAATTCGGGTCTTCAATCCAGTAGGGTTGGTCGAGGTTAAAGGGTACTGGCAGCAAGCGGTAGCGCAGCAGCGGCACGTCAAACTGGATTTTTTTCTCAAACAAATCAATGATCTGCCTGAAATTGACCTCGCCGCCTAAAGCACTGGAGGGGTCGTAGATCGACAGGGATGAAATATGCATTGGCATGCCGTGCAATTCCGCATGCACAAACATGGCGTCAAGACCACCTAACTGTTCCATACACCTGTCCGCTTCTTGTTGATATTTTTTTATTCTAGCCTAGCGAAAAAAATTCGCCCGGTTTTCAAGGAAATCCAGGCCGCGCAACAGCAGGCGACCTGCGGCCGTTTCAGCCACAATGCCCATCTTTTCGGCCAATCCCTGCTTCTCGACCCATTCGACCTGGAAAAGGTCTGCGGTGGGGTATTTCGCAAACAGATACTCGTCACTGGTCATGATCTTGTCAACCAGGCCTTTTTGCACAGCCTGCTGACCGTACCAGACTTCACCTGTGGCTACATCAGCAACATCCAGCACAGGCCGATGCCTTGCCACGAACTGCTTGAACAGGTCATGGGTTTCTTCCAGCTCCTGCTGGAATTTCTGCCGACCCTTTTCAGTGTTTTCGGCGAATACGGTCAACGTGCGCTTGTATTCGCCTGCAGTCATCATTTCATAGTCAATATCATGCTTTTTCAGCAGGCGGTGCACATTGGGCAGCTGGGCAACGACGCCAATGGAGCCTACCATGGCAAAGGGTGCAGCGAGGACCTGGTTGGCAATGCAAGCCATCATGTATCCGCCACTGGCAGCGACCTTGTCTACACACACGGTTAACGGAATATCCTTGTTGCGGATGCGTTGCAATTGCGCTGCAGCCAGGCCATAGCCATGCACCATGCCGCCAGCACTTTCCAGCCGCACCACCACTTCATCAGACCTGCCCGCGTGGATCAGGATGGCCGACACCTGTTCCGCCAGCGCGTCCCCGGCTGTTGCACGCAAATCACCATTAAAATCGATGACAAATACCCTTGGGCGCACAGGCTCGAACTTGCTGGCCTTCTCGCTGGCCTTGCGCGCCTTTTTTTCTGCCTTGCAAAACTTCTCATAGTCTGCGGCAGGCAATACCACACTCTGGATGGCATGCGACATTTCATCAAATTTTTCATTAAGGCAGCTGACTTCGATATGCCCCTGTTTCTCCAGCTTGCGAATGCGCTGGCCAGTCGCAACGACCACAGACAACAGGAAAATCAACCCGCCGATGATGGTAGCGGTCTTCGCCAGGAACAACAGGTAATCAGCAATTAAATCCAGCACTGGCCAACCCGCTTACCAGCTTGCCATTGCGGATTTTGCTGCATCGTTCATCGGACGTGCAGTCAGGTTAGTACCCGACAAAACCACTTCGTAGATGGCGCCATCTGATAAAGGTATGAAACCGGGAGTGCTGGTATAGGCTTCAGCAGAACCCAGGACTCCGGGATAATCTTTCATAAATTGCCAGACATCAACAGCGTTTTCACCCGACAACGGCATGCCGGATTTCTGTGGTTTACCGCCTAGCTGCAACTCCAGATAACGACCCTGGATATTATCCAGGCGATAACCGGCACGAAATCCGATTGCAGTGAACAGCGGAGCCCACTTGATCATCCTGACATTGAGCTGCCATTGCTGTCCTTCAACTTCGGCATTGAAATAATCACCATTGGCCGCCTGCAGATCAATCTGGTAGCGGTTACCTTCCTTGAGTCGCACACTGAGCGTCATGATCGACTGCTCATTGCTTACTGATTTGTAGGTCGCAATATCATGGGCTGACAGTCCCAGCAATATTGCCAGCGCCAGCAACAGGAAGCCTGCACAACCGCGCAGGAAACCGGCGATCCACACCTTGCTGACCAGGAACCTGGCAGACAACAACAGCAATAACAGGGTAATAAGCCCGAAAAATCCTGCAATGACCTGATAGACCATAATCTGCTCCGATACTGCTGATATCAATTAACCGGATAACCCAGGGCCTTCACGCTTTCCTCGGCAATTTCCAGGATTGATGTGTCCTGCTTATGCACAGCAATATAGGCTTCAAGGAAATATTCCAGGCTCATCACCGCATCAGCAAAGGTTTCCATCAACTGCTGGATGGCGCCAGTGGCTTCACCGCGCATCAGCTGGGTATCGACAAACTGGATACAGCATTCCGTTACCCGGGCCGCACGTGGCATGTTCAACAGGATCAGAGCGCCGCGGACACTGTTAAGGCTCTTGCCCAGGTTGGAAATATGGTTAGCGTCAAAACCGGATTCCGCGTAAGAAGCCATCGCGCGCTTGATCAGGGCAAGACCGGCCTGCGCCTCATCCAGAACCACTTTTTCTGCTTCAGCCAGCTGGCTCTTGGCAATGATCTGTTCCTTGCCCAGCGCATTGGTTTCCGCGAGTTTTGCATGCGACAGGTTGATATTCTGCAGCGCAGAAACCGTACTCTCGATGTAAAGCAGCGTGTCTGCCACATCGACGAGCTCTGCCGGCGTGGCAGCATGGCCTTGCTGCTCCCACTCCCGGATTTTTGCCACCTGGTCACGCAATACCTGACCCGGCGACACGAGGCCAACCACGGACAAGGTGTCTGCCACGCGTGTCAGCGACGCGACCATGTCGGCGTAAGTCGATACGATATCGCCACCACCACCGGCCCCGACTTCGAGGGCTGCCTTGCTGGAGCGCAATTCCTCGCGGATAACATCCGCCACCGACTGGATGGTTGATAGCCCAGGGCCGCGAAGATTCTCCATCTCCACTTCAAGCTCATCTTCGGTATAACCCAATGGCTTGACTGCAAAAGCTGCGAGGACGCTCTTGGCCTTTTCAGATTCTGATCCCGATACGGCAACCATGTAAAGGAAACCCTTAAGCACTGCGGGATCAACTTGTTCGGCAAGGTAGGGTTCACCGAGCTTGACCAGCTGTTTCAATTGCCTGTCACGCGCCGAGAACAGCATCTTGCGTGGAGTCGGTATAGACATGCGCTTTTCCCGGATCACAGCCAGTGCCACACCCGTGACCCACAGCGCAGCAGAAAACGGCGAGCCCGCAACCATCGCATCCATCCGCTCTAGCGCGCGCTGCATCAGGCCCAGTGAATAATCCGCATTCTGTCCCTGCAGCAAACCGAGCAAGCCGACCTGGAACATATGGCGGAAACGACGAGCGCCATCTGCCGAAAACGGTGCCGACGGAGTGGCAACACGGTTGGCTGCCAGTCGGCAGTCCAGAAAACAGCTCTCGGGCATCGGCGGGAGCTTGCGGGCACTGCGCAATTCATTGATAAAGGGAAGCAGCAATACCGGCATGGAGCGCTCGTATTGTTGCGCATACTCAAAGTAGCGTGTCAGCACGAAGGCAGATGAACTGATAGCGCCAAGGGTATCGTCATAGCTGGCATCGGCACCGGAAGGCACCGACTGCAGCGACTCGATCATCTCCCGCGCCAAGGTATCCGCACCTTTCAGTTCGA
The DNA here is from genome assembly GCA_937864065.1 of uncultured Cellvibrionales bacterium. Taxonomy (GTDB): domain Bacteria; phylum Pseudomonadota; class Gammaproteobacteria; order Pseudomonadales; family UBA7239; genus UBA7239. Next base: position 5,297 of record CALMIC010000094.1, read on the forward strand.
CAATCCGCAGCACACCCTCGATCTGGTGCAAGTGCTCCAGGCAACCCTGCAGCAGGTCCTGGCGTTCCCTGGCTGAAATGAACTGCTCCAGCTGGTTGGTTGCCAGCTGGATAGTCGCCAGGAATTCGATTTTGACGATATTGAGGGAGGTGAGATTGACCACTCGTTGTTCAGACACGCAGGAGCCCCAATGAATTGTCCGTTGTCACGCATCCGCTGGGATCAGCTCCCGGGATGATTTTTTTCTTAATAATCCGAATACTAGACCGATTATCTAGGTCTGGTATGAGGATTTCAAGCACGGGGTTCACATTCCGGGGAACGAAATGGCAAGTGCGGGGCGGCTTGATGGCTGTAGAAGGATGGTGCCCGAGGCCGGACTTGAACCGGCACGGGGTTGCCCCCGAGAGATTTTAAGTCTCTTGTGTCTACCGGTTTCACCACTCGGGCAGGTAGCCATGGAAAAATGGAGGCGCGGGTCGGAATTGAACCGGCGTAAGACGAGTTGCAGTCGTCGGCATGACCACTCTGCCACCGCGCCAATCTGGAGCGGGAAACGAGACTCGAACTCGCGACCCCGACCTTGGCAAGGTCGTGCTC
>CALMIC010000095.1 GCA_937864065.1 uncultured Cellvibrionales bacterium
GTTGCACTTACGATCCGGATACCCACGGCAAGAACCCGGCCGACGGCCGCAAGGTCAAGGGCGTGATCCACTGGGTATCGGCTTCCCGCTGCGTGGACGCAGAAATCCGGCTTTACGACCGCCTGTTCACCGCCGAAAACCCGGAAGCGGACAAGGGCAAGACCTTCCTCGACTTCATCAACCCGGATTCGCTGACCATAGTGCAGGCCAAGGCCGAGTGGAGCCTGGCCGATGTCGCGCCGGAAACGCGCTTCCAGTTCGAGCGCGAGGGCTATTTCTGCAGCGACCGTTTCGACTGCACGGCCGGCCGGCTGGTGTTCAACCGTACCATTGGCCTGAAAGACTCCTTCGGCAAGTGAGCAACCGATGAAAATCTTCAACACGCTCGCCCGCGAGAAACAGGACTTCGTGCCGCTGGTGCCGGGGCACATTCGCATGTACGTCTGCGGCATGACCGTATACGACTACTGCCACCTCGGCCATGCCCGTGTGCTGGTCGCGTTCGATGCCATCACCCGCTACCTGCGTGCGCGCGGCTGGCACGTGACCTACGTGCGCAACATCACCGACATCGACGACAAGATCCTGAAACGCGCTGATGACAATGGCGAAGCCTACACCGCGCTGACCGCGCGCTTTATCCAGGCCATGCACGAGGACGAAGCCCGGCTCGGCGTGGCACGGCCGGACATCGAGCCCTGCGCAACGGCGTACATCGACCAGATCATCGCGATGGTGCAACGCCTGATCGACAACGGTTACGCATACCACGCGAGCAACGGTGACGTGTATTACATCGTCAGCCAGTTCGATGGCTACGGCAAGCTGTCCGGCAAGAACCCGGAAGAACTGCTGGCTGGCGCGCGCATCGAGGTGGATGAGGCCAAGCGCGACCCGCGCGATTTCGCGCTGTGGAAAGCGGCGAAGCCCGGCGAGGTTTGCTGGCCATCGCCCTGGGGTGACGGCCGTCCCGGCTGGCACATCGAATGCTCGGCGATGTCGACCTGCTGCCTCGGCGAATCCTTCGACATCCATGGCGGCGGGCCGGACCTGCCGTTCCCGCACCACGAGAACGAGATTGCGCAGTCGGAAGCCGCCACCGGCAAGACCTACGTGAACTACTGGATGCATGCCGGCGCCGTCCGCGTGAACAACGAGAAGATGTCAAAATCGCTCGGCAATTTCTTCACCATCCGCGAGATCCTCGACCAGTACCACCCGGAAGTGGTGCGCTACCTGCTGCTCGCCAGCCACTATCGCAGCGCGATCAACTACTCGGAAGAAAACCTGCAGATCGCCCGCGGCGCACTGGAACGCTTCTACACGGCCTTGCGCGGCCTGGACAACATTCCCGCCAGCCCGCTGGCTGAACTGGATGCACAGCACCCGGCCGTGGCCCGCTTCATCGCCGACATGGACGACGACTTCGGCACGCCGGAAGCGATCGCCACACTGTTCGAGCTCGCCCGGCAGCTCAACACGGCCCGCGCGGCAAACGATGACCAACAGGCGCGCGAACTGGCCACGCTGCTGAAATCGCTCGGCGCTGTCCTCGGCCTGTTGCAGGCCGACCCGGATGCCTTCCTGCAGGCCGGGGGCAGTGATGACCTGTCCGCCGACGCCATCGAGGCGCTGATTGCCGAGCGCGTACAGGCCAAGAAAGACAAGAACTTCGCCCGCGCCGACCAGATCCGCGACGAGCTGAAAGCCAAAGGGGTTGTGCTGGAGGATTCGCGCGCTGGCACCACATGGCGCCGGGAATGAGGGCGATACACGAACACGCCGATTTCTACGTGTTCGACAAGCCCGCCGGTGCCAGTTTCCACAGCGAGGACGGCACCGGTTTTTTCGCCCAGCTCCAGCAGCAATACCCCGGCGAAACCCTGTATCCGGTGCACCGGCTCGACAAGATGACTTCCGGCTTGCTGCTGGTGGCGCGCAGCAAACCCGCCGCGCAGGTCCTCGGTGAACTGTTCAGCCAGGGAGCGATCCGCAAGACCTACCTGGCGCTGTCGGATCGCAAGCCGTCAAAGAAACAGGGCACGGTCAGCGGCGACATGCAGCGCACGCGCGACGGCAGCTGGAAATTACTGCGCTCGCAGGACAATCCCGCCATCACGCGTTTCACCTTGCAATCGCTGGCGCCCAACTTGCGGTTGTTCGTGTTGCAACCGCAAACCGGCCGCACACACCAGTTGCGCGTGATGATGAAAGCCTTGGGCAGCCCGATTCTCGGCGATGCCCGCTACGGCGGCACTGCTGCCGACCGCGGTTACCTGCACGCCGCCAGGCTGGCCTTCGACTGGTATGGCCAGCAGGTTGCGGTGCAAAGCCTGCCCGTCAGCGGCGAGCTGTTCACGCGCTTTGCAGCCGCTATCATCGGCGCCATGGATGCTGCCGGAGATCGCCATGCGTAGACGGTTACTGCTGACACTATTGTTTTCTCTCGTGTTGCTGCCCTCAGCGCACGCCGAGGTACCGGCGTTGTCGTGGCAGCTGTTGCGCACGATCCCGCGCCTGCCGAACCATTTCACGCAAGGCCTCGTCTATGCCGGCCCGCAGCTGTTCGAGAGCACCGGGCGCTATGGCCAGTCACGCCTCATCGCCTACGACGCCGCAACGCTGCAACTGCAGCAACAGCATTTCCTGCGCAGCGATGTATTTGGCGAAGGACTGACCTTTCTTGGCGGGCGGCTGTACCAGGGCAGCTGGAAATCGCGCGAGATCTTTGTCTACGACACCCGCCTGCAGCCGCTGCAGACACTGGCGATTACCGGCGACAGCTGGGGCCTGACCACCGACGGCAAGGCGCTCATCATGAGCGACGGCTCGCCGGTGCTGCAGCTGCTCGACCCCGCCACGGCGCAGGTCTTGCGCACGCTCACGGTAAGCGATGCCAGTGGCACGGTGTGGCGCGACCTCAATGAACTGGAGTGGGTGGACGGGCACATCCTCGCCAATGTCTGGCATCGCGACACCGTGCTCGTTATCGACAGTCAGAGCGGGCGGGTCCGCGCACGCTACGACCTCGACGCCCTGGCTGCGACACTGCGCCAGTACATGCCGGTCCGCAACAGCGAACAGGTGCTGAACGGCATGGCCTGGAACCCTGCGACAAGAACATTGCTCGTCACCGGCAAGGACTGGCCGGTGTGGTTCGAGCTGCAATTGACGCTACACTGAACACAAAGAGCCGGCACACGCCGCCGGCCCGCTGGATACCCAAGGACATCACATGACGACGCATCCTGCCTTTGAACTGCTGCGCAGCCAGGCCATCCCGGCACTGAATATCCGGGTGGAGGAATACCGCCACCGGGCAACCGGTGCGCAGCACATCCACCTTGCGGCAGACAACAACGAGAATGTGTTCCTGGTCGCCTTGCGCACGGTGCCGCACGACTCGACCGGCGTGGCACACATCCTGGAACACACCGCACTGTGTGGCAGCGAGAAATACCCGGTGCGCGACCCCTTCTTCCTGATGACGCGCCGCTCGCTCAACACCTTCATGAATGCCTTCACCAGTTCCGACTGGACGGCCTACCCGTTTGCCAGCCAGAACCGCAAGGATTTCGACAACCTGCTCGACGTCTACCTCGATGCGGTGTTCTTCGCCCGCCTCGACCCGCTCGATTTCGCGCAGGAAGGCCATCGCCTCGAATTCGAGGAGATGGAAAATCCCGCGTCGCCGCTGACCTTCAAAGGCGTGGTATTCAACGAGATGAAAGGCGCGATGAGTTCGGTCACCTCCGCGCTGTGGCAGACCCTGTCGAAGTACATGTTTCCCACCACCACCTACCACCACAACAGTGGCGGCGAACCGGACAGCATCCCCGACCTCACCTACGAACAGCTGGTGTCGTTCTACCGCAGCCATTACCACCCGTCGAATGCCATCTTCATGACCTACGGCGACATCCCGGCAGCAGAACACCAGGCCCGATTCGAGGCACAGGCGCTGTCGCGCTTCGAGCGTTCCGACCATGTCATCAGCGTGCCGGACGAGAAGCGCTACCTGGCGCCATTGCGTGTCGAAGAGGCTTATGCACTGGACGAGGAAGACACACGCGGCAAGACGCATATCGTCACCGCGTGGCTGCTCGGCAAGAGCGCTGACCTGAAAACCCACCTGCAGGCCCAGCTGCTGACCGCCGTGTTGCTCGACAATGCTGCCTCGCCGCTGCTGCAGGCACTGGAGACCTCGACGCTCGGCACGTCGCCGTCACCGCTGTGCGGGCTGGAAGACTCGCAGAAGGAACTGATGTTCATGGCGGGCCTGGAAGGCTCCGAGCCCGAGCACACCGGCCAGGTGGAGTACCTGATCCTCGATGTGCTGGAAAACATTGCCGAGAAAGGCGTGTCGCAGGAACGCATCGACGCCTGCCTGCACCAGCTGGAACTGCAACAACGCGAGATTACCGGTGACGGCTATCCGTACGGCCTGCAATTGCTGTTGCACGCACTGAACAGCGCCACCCATCGCGGCGATCCGGTCGCCCTGCTCGACCTGGAGCCGTCACTGGCCGACTTGCAGCGCGACTCGCGCGACCCGGCCTTCATCAAGCGCCTCGTGCGCGAGTTGCTGCTCGACAATCCGCATCGCGTCACCCTGACCCTGAAACCGGACCGGCAGTTATCGTCGCGGCGCGAACAGGCGGAAGCTGACCGGCTGGCGGCCATCCGTGCAGCACTCAGCGAGAGCGACTGCCGCCAGATCATCGAGCAAAGTGTCGCCCTGCTACAGCGACAGGAAGCGCCGGTGGATGAAAACGTATTGCCACGCGTGACACTCGCCGATGTGCCGCCGGAACTGCTGATTCCGCAATCACAGGCCGTGGCCGGTGGCGCACTGCCGCTGACTACTTTCAGTGCCGGCACCAACGGCCTCGTCTACCAGCAACTGGTCGTGCCGCTGCCGGCACTGGACGCGCAGGAGATTGCGCTGCTGCCGCTCTACACCAGCTGCCTGACCGAAGTCGGCCACGGCCAGCTCGATTACCTGCAGGCGCAGAACCGCCAGGCGTCCGTCTGCGGCGGCCTGCACGCCTACCCCAGCCTGCGCGGCAGCATCGATGATGCGCAGCTGGTGCAGGGTTACCTGGTGCTGTCCATCAAGGCGCTGGCGCGCAACCAGCAGGCGTCTGCCGCCCTGCTCCACGACAGCTGGCAACAGGCCCGCTTCGATGAAATGCAACGCCTGCGTGAGCTGGTCGGGCAGATGCGCACGCGGCGCGAACGCAGCATCACCGGCAACGGCCACGGCCTGGCGATGGCGGCGGCCAGCGCCGGCTTGTCAGCACTGGCGCGCTTCCAGCACGAGGTGAACGGGCTGGGCGGCCTGCATGCGATGAAATTGCTCGACCATTCGCTGGATGATGAGCCGGCGCTGGCGCATTTCGCCCATCGGCTGCAGCAGCTGCACCGCAAGCTGCTGGCCCAGCCGGCACAGTTGCTGCTGGTGGCCGAACAGGATCGGATGCCGGCCTGCATCGACAGCCTGCAGGCCACCTTTGCTGTAGCGCCAACCGCTGGCGGCAGCACACTCGCCTTGCCGCACCAGCCGCAAGTGGTGCGGCAACTGTGGCAGACCAGCACGCAAGTGAATTTCTGCGCCCGCGCCTGGCCGAGTGTACCGATGAACCACCCGGATGCTGCGGCCATGACGGTGCTCGGCGGCTACCTGCGCAACGGTTTCCTGCACCGCGCGATCCGCGAACAGGGTGGCGCCTACGGCGGCGGTGCCAGCCAGGACAGCACCCTCGGCGTGTTCCGCATGTATTCCTATCGCGACCCGCGCCTCGCCGAGACACTGCAAGACTTTGACGCGGCGCTCGACTGGCTGGCCAGCACCCCGCCACCCGAGCAACAGGTGGAAGAAGCCGTGCTCGGTGTCATTGCCTCGCTCGACAAGCCCGGCTCACCGGCAGGCGAGGCGAAGAATGCTTTCCACAACCGGCTGTTCGGCCGCAGCGATGCCGTGCGCCAACAATTCCGCACGCGGGTGCTGGCTGTGACCGGCGCTGACCTGCAACGCGTCGGGGCGCATTACCTGGCACCGGAAAAGGCCCATACCGCCGCGCTGAGCGATTTTTCCCGCCAGCAGGATGCCAGCGAACTGGGATTGGAAATCTGTCGGCTGGATCGCTGAAAACCGTTCAGCCGGCTGGCGGGATCGAACGGCGGCATACCTCCACGGCAGCCGCATCCTGCGCCCAGGCGATGAAGCCTGTCGCTTCCTCACGGTAGGTGCGGCGCTCGGCGCTGTCCAGGCGCAAGGCGCGCAGCAGGTTCATCAACGGCCGCTCCAGCACCAGCGGCAACAGCCCCACGCCGGTCACGGTGCAGATGTGGTGCCAGTGCAGGTAACCATCTGCCCAGCGCAATACATCACCGGTAGGCGACAAGGTATACACCGGCACGGTCTGCGGCGGGAATGGCACGGGCGCGGACACCGAGCGCAACACCAGCACATGCGTGTGCGGTTCGGGACAGAATTCCGTCAACAACTGTCGATAGCTGCGCAATTTGCCCACACCGAAATCGAAACGCGGCACATTGAGGCAAGCGCGCACAGCACCGCCCGCAGGTACAACCGGCTCGACCGTGCCCCCGGCAAACTGCGTGTACCAGGGCTGCTGCGGCAGGGCTGCCGCATGGAAGAAACAATCGCTGACTGCCGCCACCCGGCCCGCATCCGTACATGGCAACCGGGCGTGCGTGTGATACGTGTAAGTGCGCGCAGCCGCCTCCCAATAGCGATGGGTCTGCACCGTCGCACCCGTGGCAGCACCCTCGGCCTGCCGGGCCAGCGTCAACAGCCTCGCGGCAACACCCGGCGCCTCATCAGCGGCGTGCTGCAGGCTGCACTCCGGCAAGGCAACAGCTTTCATGGCGCCGGCTCCTTGCGCGGCTGCCAGAACGCCACCACAGCCAGTGCAGGCAGCACGGCAAAACAGAAAAAAAGCACGACGACGAGCCCGTTCGACTCACAGACCTGGCCGAAATGGCCCATGAACGCAGATGTGCCGACGAGGATATCCCACGGCGTGCAACCATCAATCGCCAGCTCGTGGATCGGCATGAAACTGCGCTGCATGTAGATCGCATACAGCAGGCAAAATAGCAACAGGCCATAGCGGCGCTGTTGCCACAATGCCTCGATCATACCGAGTGATTGCAGCACCAGGAACGGCAACATCCAGTACAGGTAGCGCTCCAGGTTGGTGCCGCCACCGATGGCAATGATGAAAAACACAACGATGATGATATGGGTGGCCGCCACCGGCAGCAGCGCCGCGGCGCTGTCGATGCCAGCCAGTCGCGCCGCCAAACGGAACAGCCAGACGGACGACAGCACGCCGATGAGGCCTTCGGTGAAATCGGTCAGGTGGCGCCAGCGGATGAAATCGAGGTACTGGATGAAACGTTCCTCGACCGTGACGCTCTTGCTGACGACAGCCGACACCAGTGCCAGCGCCAGGCCATAGCCCGCCGCAGCCGGGATAGCCAGGCGCAGCATCTCGCGCCAGTTGGCGGCCAGCAGCCGCGCCACATTGGCCGGCAAGCTGCGCGCGAGATCCCAGGCCAGGTCAGCGCGCAGCAGGAAGAAAACCGCATACTGGGCAAAGTTCTCGCGGCACAGCGTACCGAAGAAAAACAGCAACAGCAGCGCCCAGCCATGGCAATGGCCTGCCAGCAGTGCCAGCAACAGCACCTGCGTGAACAGCGCCGCGGCAATGTCGTTCTGGACCGGATACCACACGGCGCCCGGGATCGGCGCCACCTGGATCGCACAGACCAGCAGCCAGCCCAGCAGGCGCAAGCCCGCCTGGTCTGGCCGCAACAGCAGCGCGAGCAACAGCCAGGTCACGACACCGTGCAGCCAGGCCAGCACCGCATTGATCAGCTGGAAATTGAACAGGATATCGCCGGTCGGCCATTGCCCGACCAGCCAGGGCAAGCCGATGCGTAACACCAGCGGGTACACCGGCGTCTGGTAGTCGCCTTGTGCCAGCCGGAAATAGTCGGCGCCGTCCCAGCCCTGGCCGTTGTTGTAAGCGACCAGCGGTTGCAACAGCAGGAAATAACCGAGGTAAAGCCCGCTGACCATCATGGCCCAGCACCAGTCGCGCAGCGCCAGCGGATAAATCGTCGTCACCGGCGGGCGGCGACCGTGGAATACGGCAAACAAGGGCATAACCTGACAGCAACGTGGGTTTCGTGGCAGTATCCGGCCCGACCCCATGCCTGTAAAGCGCAGCCGTGCTGCCTGGAAACCGCCCCCGTGGATCGCTTCAAAAACAGCGCGCGAAATGCAGCCCTCTTCCTCGTCTCTGCCCTGCTGGCCTACGGGCTCGCCGAAGCGCTGTTCAGTTACCTGTACGTGCACGGCCACATCAATCCGCCTGACCGCGACGGCTGGTATTTCGAGGAACTCGGCCACACCGTGCACTTTGACCCGGTCATCGGCTACCGCCTCGCTGCGGTGCCGTCCCGCCACCTACGCATCAGCAACGGCGAAACCGAATACAGTGGCGTGTTTGTCGGCAACAACGCCGGCTTTCCCGACCGCGACGACTTCCAGCCGCAGCGCAGCGACAGCCGCACGTTGCGCGTGGCGATTGTGGGCGACTCGTTTTCCTCAGGGCAGTTCCTCGCCACCAACTGGCCCGAGCAGGTCGAGGCCATCGCGCGCCAGCATCCGTCCAACCCGCCCCTGCAACTGCTCAATTTTTCTGTCTACAGCGGCGGACTCGCCAACTGGCGCAACATCGTCACCGGCATCATTGACGCGCAGGACTACCAGCTCGACGCCCTGGTTTTCCCCGTCTTTGCCAATGACCTGTTCCGCCCCTTCATGCTGTTCGAGGCACGCGACACACGCAAACTGCTGATCGGCCAGGCCGGCTGGGATCCCGCCCGATGGCCACAGACGCGCGAGCAGGCCGGCAGCTACCTGCAAGCCAGCGAGGGTTATATCCTCAGCCGCGACGAATGGCAGCAGTTCCAGCTGGGCTGGCACCCGGATTTGCCGCGCCGCTGGCAGCCGTACATGAGCCAGATGCTGCAGTTTCTCGCCGGCTATGCCTCACAGCAGGCCCGCGCATGGCTGGCCAATCCGCGTGAGCAATGGGCATCCTGGCAGGCCAGCCGGCAGCTGCAGGCCGGCACCGCCCCGCCACCAGTGCCGGATGCCAGCCTCGGGCAGGGCCGCTTCACACCCCAGCACCTGCGCCTGATCGGGGACATCCTCGCGGTTGCCCGCCAGCGCCAGCTGCCCGTCCTGGTCATCCGCATCCCGGATCGCCACGAAGCCGAGCAGGGCTGGCCCATCGCCGGCAATGTGCAGGAGTTTGCCGGGCTGGCCGGCGCGCCACTGGTCGACGGGGTGGAGGCTTTCGCCGGACTGGATGCCGATGCCCGGCGCGAGCTCTATTTCCCGGTGGACGGTCACTGGAACCAACGGGGCTCCGACCGCTTTGCGGCCTTCATCTACCCCCGGTTGCTGGCCTTCCTGCAGCCGGACGGGCACTGAGGCTACCTACCAATGGGTGGTAGAATGGCAGTCCAGACACGGCACCGAGCTTCATTTCCCCTTGCCCATGCATCAAGAACACTGGTACCTCGAAGGCTATCTCGGCGGTGACAACCTGCTGCGTCGCATACCGATCCGCCAGTTCCCGTTCCGCATCGGCCGCGATAGCGAACTCGACTTCATGATCCCCGGCAGCAAGGTGTCGCGCCAGCACGCCGAGATCCTGCGCGACGGCAACCGCTTGCTGCTACGCGACAACAACAGCACCAATGGCAGTTTCGTCAACCGGCAGCGCATCAACGGCGAGGCCGAACTGCACCATGGCGATGTGCTGCACTTTGGCGACACCGACCTGCGCCTGATCCGCGAGACGATCAAGAAGTCGATGGAACAGACCCAGCGCCAGGCCGCTGTCGGCGAGCATCCCGCGCTGTCGGACAAGATGCCTACCGGCATCCGCGAATTGCAGGAGCTGCTGCAGAAGCGCATGGTGATGCCGGCCTTCCAGCCGATCGTCGATGCCATCACCGGCGCTACCTATGGCTACGAAGTGCTGGGCCGCGGCACCCACCCAGGCCTGCCGCCCAACCCCGGCGGCCTGTTCCGCATCGCCGAGAGCGTCGACTCGCTGTCGCTGCACCTGAGCCAGCTGTTCCGCGAGATCGGCATCGCCACCGCCGCACGCTTCAATTCCTCCGCCCGCTTCTTCATGAACGTGCATCCGGACGAATTGAAGTACGCCCGCCTGCTGTTGTTGCAGATGGAACGGCTGCGCCGCGATTATCCCGCCATGGCACTGGTCCTCGAGATCCACGAGAAGGCCGTGCCGAAACTGTCTGACATGAAAAAGATCTGTCGCGAGCTTGAGGGCATGAACATCCGCCTCGCCTACGACGATTTCGGCGCCGGCCAGGCGCGCTTCATCGAGCTGATCGAGGCGCCGGCACACTACCTGAAGTTCGACATGAGCCTGCTGCAGAACATCGACACAGCGCCGGATGCCAAGCGCGACATGGTGCAATCCCTGGTCAACCTGTCGCACAAGATGCAGATCATCACACTCGCTGAAGGCCTTGAGCGGCGCGAGGAAGTCGAGTGCTGCCAGGCGATGGGCTTCGACCTGATCCAGGGTTACTACTACGGCGAACCCACGCTGGGCTCGCTCTGAGTAACCGGCGGGCCGTTGCTGCTAGAATGCGGCGACAGCGCGAGGAGACCCCCATGTCACCGCCCACAGAGCAAGGCGCCAATGCCGCCCGGACGATGGTGGACTGGTTCCGCCACTCGGCCCCCTACATCCACGCCCACCGCGACAAGACCTTCGTCGTCATGTTGCCGGGCGAAGCCGTGCGCGACGACAACTTCGTCCACACGGTGCATGACATCGCGCTGTTGAACAGCCTCGGTGTAAGGCTGGTGCTGTGTGTCGGCGCCCGTGTGCAGATCGAGGCCTCGCTGGCGCGCGCCGGCTTGCGCCCGGCCTTCCACAAGGGCGTGCGGATTACCGACAGCGACACACTGCCCCTGGTCGTCGAGGCCGCCAGCAGTGTGCGCTCGCAGGTCGAGGCTGCGCTGTCGACCGGGCTGGTCAACTCGCCGATGCACGGCGCCCAGATCCGGGTCACCGGTGGCAATGTCATCACTGCCAAACCGATCGGCGTGCGCGACGGTATCGATTTCCATTACACCGGCGAAGTGCGGCGCGTCGACGTGCTGGGCATCAACACCGCCCTCGACCATGACGCAATTGTCGTGCTGCCCTGCCTCGGTTATTCCGCCAGCGGCGAGATCTTCAACCTCGGCATCGAGAATGTTGCCACTGCCGTCGCGCAAGCGCTCGGGGCCGACAAGCTGATCGCCTTTGTCGAGAACGCAGGCATCACCGATGCACGCGGCGAACTGCTGCGCGAACTGAAACCGGCACAGGCCAGCACCATGCTGAAACGGCAGCCGGCTGCCGACCAGTCCGCCCTGCGCGCCTGTATCCAGGCCGTGCAGAACGGCGCCACGCGTGCACACCTGATCAGCTACCGGCATAACGGCAGCCTGCTGCAGGAGCTGTTCACGCGCGAAGGCTGCGGCACATTGATTGCCCATGACAGCGCTGAACTGGTACGCCCCGCCGGCCTGGACGATGTCGGCGGCATCCTTGAGCTGATCCAGCCGCTGGAAGCGGAAGGCATCCTCGTGCGCCGTTCGCGCGAGGTGCTGGAAGCCGAGATCCACAACTTCACCGTCATCGAGCATGAAGGCCTGATCGCCGCCTGCATCGCGTTGTACCCGTATGCCGACAGCAAGATGGCCGAAGTGGCCTGCGTGGCCACCCATGCGCAATACCAGGGCGGCGGGCGCGCCGCGCTGCTGCTGGCGCACGTGGAAAAACTGGCGAAAAAACGCGGCCTGAAAAAACTGTTCGTGCTTACCACGCAGACAGCACAGTGGTTTGTCGAGAAGGGCTTCGTGCCGGCCAGGCTCGACCAGCTGCCCGCCAAAAAGCAGCAGCTGTACAACTACCAGCGCAACTCGAAAATCTTCATCAAAACCCTCTGAGCAAGAGTACCTGACCCATGCCAGCCTACCGTTCCAGAACCACTACCGCCGGCCGCAACATGGCGGGCGCCCGCGCCCTGTGGCGCGCCACCGGCATGACCGATGCCGACTTCCAGAAACCGATCATTGCGGTGGTCAACTCGTTCACGCAGTTCGTCCCCGGCCATGTTCACCTGAAAGACCTCGGCCAGCTCGTGGCGCGCGAGATCGAGAAACACGGCGGCGTCGCCAAGGAATTCAACACGATTGCCGTCGACGATGGCATCGCGATGGGCCACGACGGCATGCTCTATTCACTGCCGTCGCGCGACATCATCGCCGACTCGGTCGAGTACATGGTCAACGCCCACTGCGCGGATGCGATGGTCTGCATTTCCAATTGCGACAAGATCACGCCCGGCATGCTGATGGCTGCGCTGCGCCTCAACATCCCGTGCGTGTTTGTATCCGGCGGCCCGATGGAAGCGGGCAAGACCAAGCTGTCCGAGCACAAACTCGATCTGGTCGATGCCATGGTCATCGCTGCCGACAGCGCAGCTTCCGATGAGAAAGTGGCCGAATACGAGCGCAGCGCCTGCCCCACCTGCGGCTCCTGCTCCGGCATGTTCAC
>CALMIC010000096.1 GCA_937864065.1 uncultured Cellvibrionales bacterium
CAACAGTTCGGCTTCCGAAATCACGGCCTATTCCCCGGTCAGCCAGCGCTTTTTTGTCACCAGCAGCGCCACCGGCAAGCTGGATGTGCTGGCACTGGACGCGTCCAACATTGTCAGCAAGATCAGTGATATTGCCTTGCCGGGCGGCGGCCCGAACAGTGTGGCGGTGTCGGGTAATGTCGTTGCTGTGGCGGTGCAGGCGGCGGTGAAAACCGATCCGGGCACGGTGGAGTTCTACGATGCCACCACGCTGGCGCATCTCAATTCCGTGACGGTGGGTGCGCTGCCGGACATGCTCACCTTTACGCCGGATGGCAAGCGACTGCTGGTGGCCAATGAAGGTGAGCCGAGCGATGACTACAGCGTGGACCCGCAAGGTTCGGTCAGCATCATCGATATGACGCCGGGTGCCGCGAGCCTCACGCCGGCGCACGTGGCGACCGTGTCCTTTGCCGCGCTGACACCGGCTGACATCGATGCCGACACGCGCATCTTCGGCCCGGGCGCGACCATCGCGCAGGACCTGGAGCCAGAATACATCGCCGTGGAGGCGGATGGCAGCAAGGCTTACGTCACGCTGCAAGAAAATAACGCGCTGATGACTATCGACATCGCCAGCGCGACGATCCTAGGCATCAAGGGTTTCGGTTACAAGGACCACAACACCGCCGGCAACGGCATCGACTCGAGTGACCGCGATCCGAACGGTGCACCGACCATCAACATCACCCCGCGCAAGGTCTATGGCATGTACCAGCCGGATGCGATTGCCAGCTATCGCGTGAACGGCCAGACCTACCTCGTCACTGCCAACGAGGGCGATGCGCGCGCCTGGGGCACGTTCAATGAGGAAGTGCGCGTCAATGCACTCGATCTCGACAACACCGTTTTCCCTGACGAAGCTGTGCTGAAAAACAATGCCTCGCTCGGGCGCCTGAATGTCACCAACAAGCGCGGCGACACAGGCAATGACGGTGACTTCGATGCGCTGTACGCCTTCGGTGCGCGCTCGTTCTCGATCTGGGACAGCAGCGGTGCGCAGGTGTATGACTCCGCAGACGATATCGAGCAGACGATCGCCGCGCTGGATCCCGCGCATTTCAACGTGAGCCACGATGACAACACTACGCTGGAAAGCCGCAGCGACAACAAGGGACCGGAGCCGGAAGCGGCCACTGTGGCGACGATCGGCGGCAAGACCTTCGCCTTCATCGGGCTGGAGCGGCAGTCGGCCATCCTGGTGTATGACGTGAGCAACCCGGCCGCGCCGGTGTTCGAGCAATACGTCAGCAACCGCAATTTTGCCGAAGCAGCAGGCCCCGGCACCGGTGGTGACCTCGGCCCGGAAGGCATCCTCTATGTGCCGGCCTCGCAGAGCCCGAACGGTAACCATTTGCTGGTGGTGAGCAACGAGGTGAGTGGCAGCACCAGTTTCTACAGCATCGACGTGTCCCTCACCGGGCCAGACAGTTCTGCCTCGCCGTATGTGGTGCCGAGCACGGATGGCGTGGTGACGGCCTCTATCCTGACGGTGGGCGATTCGGTCAACAACAAGCCGGATGGCATTACGCCGTATCGCCTCGTCGGTATTCCCGATGGCATGGGTGCCTTTGACAATAACGACGGCACGTTCACGCTGCTGCTGAACCATGAATTGGGCAACACCAGCGGTGTTACCCGTGCGCACGGCGCGGCGGGTTCATTTGTGTCGAAGTGGATCATCAACAAGCAGGACCTGTCCGTGCTGCATGGCGCCGACCTGATCCAGACCGTGCAGCTGTGGAATGGTGCCAGCTACGTTTCCAGCGCTTACGCCATCAACCGGCTCTGTTCAGCAGACTTGCCGGCATTGGGAGCTTTTTACAATGCGCAAAGCGGGCTGGGCTACAACGGCCGTATCTTCATGAACGGCGAGGAAGCCGGAGCGGAAGGCAAAGCCTTTGCCCACCTGATGGACGGCACCAGCTATGAATTGCCGCACTTGGGCAAGTTCAGCTTTGAAAATACCGTTGCGCATCCGGCTACCGGCGACAACACGGTCGTCGTCAGTCTCGATGACAGCGGCAACGGCCAGGTCTATGTGTACGTCGGCAGCAAGACAGCCAGCGGTTTGCCGGTGGACAAGGCCGGCCTCACCAATGGCACGCTCTATGGCGTGAAAATCAACGGGCTGGAAACGGAAACCGACAGCACCACGGCCGGCAGTATCAGTGCGTTCAGCCTGTACTCACTTGGCAATGCGGCGGGGTTCACCGGCGCGCAGCTGGAAACGGCCAGCGGCACCAACGTGACCCGGTTCCAGCGCCCGGAAGACGGCGCCTGGGACCCGCGCAACCTGAACGATTTCTACTTCGTCACCACCGCGAGTTTCAGCGGCAATTCCCGTTTGTGGCGCCTGCGTTTCATCGACGCCAGCAACCCGGCGCTCGGTGGCACCGTGAGCATGTTGCTCGAAGGCGGCGAGGGCCCGAAGATGATGGACAACCTCACCATCGACAAGCAGGGCCGCATACTGATCCAGGAAGACCCGGGCAACCAAGCACATATTGCGAAGATCTGGCGCTACGACATCGCCAGCGACACGGTCACCGAAATCGCGCAGCATGACCCGAGTCGTTTTGTGATTGGCGGTGCCAATTACCTCAACACGCAGGATGAGGAATCATCCGGCATCATCGACATGAGCGATATCCTCGGCCCGCACTGGTACCTGCTGAACGTGCAGGCGCATTACAGCATTGCCGGTGAGCTCGTGCAGGGCGGCCAGTTGCTGGCAATGCAGCTGTTCGATCGCGATACCGATGGCGATGGCACGGCAGACCAGGCCGATGCGTTTCCGCTCGACCCGGCGGAATCCGTCGATTCCGACAGCGACGGCATTGGCAACCATGCCGACCATGACGACGACGGTGACGGTGTGCCGGATGTAGTGGATGCCGCGCCGCAGGATGGCGGCGTGACAGGCGAAATCGTGCTGCCCCTCAATGGCCTTTTCAAAGGCAGCTCGATCCACGAGTACCAGAGCGTGCAGTGATTGCCTGGAAAATGGTCCTGCGGGCGCTCAGGGCTGTTGCCGGGCGCCGGGACCTGCCAGCGTGGCGATGATCGGGCACGGGGCAGAGTCACTGGTATTCGCACAACAGGTGACGAGCTGCTCCAGTGTTGCCAGCATGCGTGAGAGGTCATCCATCTTTTGCTGGATCTGCCCGATTTTGCCCGCTGCCAGTTGCCTGATGGATGAGCGGTCAGTGTTTTCATCCAGCGCCAGCAGTTCCAGGATTTCATCCAGGGAGAAGCCGAGTTCCTGCGCGCGCTTGATAAAGCGGATGCGATCCACTAGCACCAGCGGGTATTGCCGGTAGCTGCCGTTGCCGGGTGGGGTCGGCAGCAGGCCGCGCTGCTGGTAGTAGCGGACCGTTTCCACGCCGACGCCGGCCTCTTTGGCTAGGCGGCCAATTGTCAGGGATGTGCTAGGGTTCATGGCAGGGTCTTGACTCTGGGGTTGGGTACAGAGTTTATCCTGAGTCCATTGTTCCGGCATGGGGTTTGCCTTGATGAGTATTTCGCGAAGGTTCGTGCTGCTGGATTGGTTACCGTTCCTGTTGCTGGGCGTTGCCCAGGCACAGGCCGGCGAATATCGGCTGGATATCCGCCAGGAAACCGTCAACATCACCGGCAAGCCGCTGCAGCGGGTGACGGTGAACCACGCATTGCCCGCGCCCACCTTGTACTGGCGGGAAGGTGAGGAGGTGGTGGTGCATGTCACCAACCACATGAGCGAACCGACCTCGGTGCACTGGCACGGCATCCTGCTGCCCGGCTACATGGATGGCGTGAAGGGGTTCAATGGCTATCCCGGCATCGAACCCGGCCAGACCTTCACCTACCGCTTTACGGTGCGGCAGAACGGCACTTACTGGTACCACGCACACACCAAAGGCCAGGAGCAGGACGGCCTCTACGGCGCGCTGATCATCCGCCCGAAGGGCGTGGACCCGGTGCGGGCCGATCGCGAGCATGTGGTGGTCCTGTCGGATTTCAGCGAGGAGAGCGCCGACCAGATCCTCGCCAACCTGAAAAAATCCTCCGACTACTACAACCCGGCGCGGCGCACCGTCGGCGATTTCTGGCACGATGTGCGCGAGCAAGGCTTCAGTGTGGCGTGGCAATCCGCGCGTGACTGGAATGCGATGCGCATGGCGCCGACCGATCTCGCCGACGTGAGCGGCTACCATTTCCTCATCAACGGCCAGACGCCGCAGCAGAACTGGACCGGCATTTTCCAGCCCGGTGAAACAGTGCGCCTGCGCCTGGTCAACGCCTCGGCGATGAGCTTCTACGATGTGCGCATTCTCGACACGGACAACAAACGCCTGAAGATGACGGTGGTGCAAGCCGACGGCCGCCATGTCGAACCGGTGCCGGTGGATGAGTTCCGTTTCGGCGTCGCGGAAACGTACGACATCCTGGTCACGCCGACCGAAGACAAGGCCTACACGCTGGTGGCCGAGCCGGTTGACCGCACGGGCTTTGCCATCGGCACCCTCGCGCCGCGTGCCGGCATGCAGGGCTTGCAGCCGCAGCAGCGCCCCCGCACCTTGCTGACGATGGCCGACATGGGCATGAAGCACGACATGAGCCAGATGGACCACAGCACGATGACGAAAGCCGAGATGCAGGCGATGTTCGCGCAGATGAAAAGCGGCTGGGCGCAGAGCGGCGCGCCGAAGGGTGACAAGGTGCTGTCCTACGCCGACTTGCGTTTCCTCGGCGAACAGCCGGACACACGCGAACCGCAGCGCGAGATCGTCGTCACGCTCGGCGGCAACATGGAGCGCTACATCTGGACGCTGAATGGCAAGACGATGGCGGATGCCGAGCCGATTGCCTTGCGCTACGGCGAGCGCGCGAAACTCACCTTCGTCAACGAGAGCATGATGGCGCACCCGATGCACCTGCACGGCATGTTCGTGCA
>CALMIC010000097.1 GCA_937864065.1 uncultured Cellvibrionales bacterium
CCAGCGCAATCGACAGGAACACGGTGTTGCGGGCCGGCACGTAGGTGACCGGTATGCCGCTGCCCTCCTCTGTCGGCACGGCAATGCTGCTGTCCGTCAGCGCGGAGCCGCCGATCGTGGAGAGGCCCAGCGTCACGACCTTGTGTTCGCAAGCGCCGCCGGCCTGTGCGACAGCCCTTGCCGCCGCGAGCTCGGAACGGTGCCGCTGGCCGTAGTCGAACGCCAGCGTGTAGCAGTCATATCCTGCCGCGCGCGCCATGGCCAGCACGGTGGCGGAATCCAGCCCACCGGAGACGAGCACGACAGCCCGCTCAGCGGCCACGCTCGTCACCCCAGACGATCTTGTGCAGCTGCATCTGCATGCGCACCGGCAGCCGGTCGGCAAGGATCCAGTCGGCGAGGTCGCGCGGCGCCAGCTGGCCGAAAGAGGGCGAGAACAGGATCTCGCCGACCTTGCCCGGCAGCTGGTGCTGGTCCAGTTGCATACGCGCCCACTCGTAGTCTTCGCGGTTACAGAGCACGAACTTCAGCTGGTCCTTGCGGTCGAGGAAGACAAGGTTGTCATAGCGGTTGCGCGCGAGCTCACCGGAAGCCGGCGTCTTGAGGTCGACCACTTTGACCACACGCGGATCCACTTTCTCTACCGGCATCGCACCACCGGTTTCGAGCGAGACCTCGTAGCCGGCATCGCACAGCGCCGTCAGCAGCGGATGGACATTCGGTTGCGCCAGCGGCTCACCACCGGTCACGCAGACATAGCGCGGCGCGTAGCCGGCCACCGCCTCGAGGATCTGCTGCAGGCTCATCAGCTGCCCGCCCTCGAACGCATAATCGGTATCGCAATATGTACAGCGCAACGGGCAGCCGGTCAGCCGCACGAACACTGTCGGCAAACCGGCAGTGCGGGTTTCGCCCTGCAGCGAGAAAAAAATCTCGCTGATGCGCAAGGTATCAGTGCTTGCCATCGATCGGCCGGCTTACATCGTCTCGAGGTAACTCTTGGCCAGCGGCGCTGACTTGGAGTTACCGCCAGCCACTTCCTGCAGCAGGCGCCGCGCCTCGTCAGTGCGGCCTTGCTGGTGGTAGATCTTGCCGAGGTTGTACTTCGCGTCTTCGGCCTTGTTGTGGCCAGGGAAGCGCTCGATCAGGGTCGAGAACGACTTGCCAGCCGCATCGATGTCACCCTGGGTCTGGTAGACAAAACCGAGCCAGAACCAGGAATTGCCAGCGTAGTCGCTGGTCGGGTACTTGTCGACAAACGCGCGGAAAGCCGCTGTCGCGCCAGGATAGTCCTTGCCCTTCAGCTTCGCATAAGCCGCTTCATATTCTTCCTTGCCATCGCTGTTGCCCGTGGCGGCCACCGGCCGCGACACCGGCATGCCAGCCGTTGCTGGTGGCAGCGCACCGCCAACGGCAGCTGCAGGTGCGGGTGCGGCACCACCGCCGATACGGCGATCCAGCACGGCAAAGTCATCCTGGTGCTGTTGCTTCAGTTTCTGGATCTCATAAGCCTGCTCTTCGAGCTGGCCGCGCAGGCTGGCCACTTCTTCCTGCAATTGCTGCAACTGGCGGAAGAGGTTGCCCGCTTCCGAGCCGCCACCGGTGCTGCTGCCGCTGTAACTGCCGCTGTCTGAGGCGCCGTAAGTGCGGCTGCCGCTGTCGTAGCCTTCCTCGATATACGGGCGGCGTGATGACGGGGTGCTGATATCGTTGACTGGTGCTTGCGCCATGGCAGGCGCGGCAATACCCAGTACGCCTGCACAAACCAGTTTCAGCAGGACAGATGGCGAGATTTGCATGACAGGGTAACCCTCCCGGTGAGATGGCGACAATTCTAGCCGAAAACAAAAAGGGCCAGCAGTGCTGGCCCTTTCCGTTTATCGCGTCAGTTCGGGGAACTGACCATCAGGAATTACTTCTTGATGATTTCAACGCGACGGTTCTTGCTCCATGCAGCTTCGTTGCTTTCAGCAACGGCCGGACGCTCTTCACCGAAGCTGACAACTTCCAGCTGGCCGGCGCTCACGCCTTGCATGGTCAGGTAGTCTGCAACAGCCTTGCCACGACGCTCACCCAGAGCCATGTTGTACTCACGGGTACCGCGCTCGTCAGCGTGGCCTTCCAGGGTAGCTGCGTCGCCAGTGGACTTCAGCAGTTTGCCGTAAGCATTCAGGATTTCTTCAGAAGCCGGCAGGATGTCGTACTTGTCGAATTCGAAGTACACAACGTTGCCATACTGGCTAGCCAGTGACTCCCAGCTGCCGTCTGCGCCAGTGGTAGCGCCAGACTGGTCGCCAGCACCTTGGTCATCATTCTGCTGCTGGCTGGAGCAACCGGTGACCAGAGCCATAGCGAACATTACGCCGATCAGTTTTTTCATAGTAGACATAGGACTTCCTTCAGTGACAGTGGTTAGGGTGAAGACGATTGTAGCACCCCGGACTAGTAACGCGATTCTAGAATCGCCCCGGGCAAGCCTCTGATCCGCCATTGAAGCTGAAGCAGCCGCTGGCGACAGCGCGCGCAATATTATTACGTTAATACTGCGCGGCCAAGCCTTTCAGGCTGCTTTTTGCCGCAATAACCGGCGAAATCTGCCGATTTGGCGGTTTCAGCGGGTCTTGAACGGCCCCCAGGCCGGCTCGCGCACGTCACCGCGCAACGAGGGCAGCAGCACCTGCACGCCGCCATCGACCGACACCGAGGCCAGCACCCCCCGGGTGCCCTGCTTGGTGGCGTACATGATCATGCGGCCGTTCGGCGCCAGGGTCGGCGATTCGTCGAGGTCGGTCTGGGTCAGGATGGTCACCCGGCCGGTTTTCACATCCTGCACGGCGGTGTGGAAGATACCGTCGCGGCGATGGATGAAGGCAATCAGCTTGCCGTCCTCGCTCATGTGGCCGTGGGCGTTGTAATCGCCCTCAAAGGTCAGGCGTTCAGTCTGGCCCGTGGCCACATGCACCTTGTAGAGCTGCGGCTTGCCACCACGGCTGGAGGTGAAGATGATCGAGCTGCCGTCCGCCGTCCAGCTCGGCTCGGTGTCGATACCGAAATGGTTGGTGATGCGACGCAACTGCCGGCTGGCAATATCCATCACATAGATTTCCGGGTTGCCGTCCTTGGACAAACACATGGCCAGGCTGCGGCCATCCGGGGAGAACTGCGGCGCGCCGTTGAGGCCCTTGAAGCCGGTCAGCTTCTCACGCTTGCCGGTGGCGATGGTCTGGATATAGATACCGGGCTTGCGACCTTCGAAGGAAACGTAAGCCACCCGGGTGCCATCCGGCGACCAGTCCGGTGACAGGATCGGCTCGTTGCTGGTCATCAGCACCTGCTCACGGGCACCGTCCTGGTCGGCAACATACAGTTTGGTGATCTCGCGGCCGCGCTCCCGCTCACCGCGCACATAGATGATGCGCGTCTGGAACACGCCGCGGAAACCGGTCAAGGCCTCGTACACGGCATCGCTGATGAAATGGGCCAGGTCGCGCAGGTTGTTCGGCCCGCCCTGGATCGTGCGGTTGAACATGACTTTCTGGCCGTTGATGTTGGCCAGCAGGAAAGTCGCCGTGAAACCGCCATCGCCGCGCGGCGTCAGGGTACCGGTCACCAGGTATTCCGCGCCGGACATGCGCCAGTCGCGATAGACCACTTCCTGCTCGGTATGCGGGAAGGACAGCATGTTTTTCTTGTCGATCGGCATGAACTGGCCGCTGCGGTACAGGTTCGACGAGATGATCTCGGCCATCTGGTCGCCGCTGAAGCCGGCACCACTCCAGGCAAACGGGATCACCGCAATCGGCGTGGGGTTGCGCTCACCGCGCTTGACCTCGATCGTCAGGCTCTCCGCCTGCGCGAAACCGGACAACAGGAACAGCAATACACTGCCAAGCAGCCAGCGTCTCATATCAGCACATCCTCTCTCACATCAACAGGTCTTCGGGGTTGAACAACAGCCGGAACTTGCGGAAATGCGCATCGAACACATCCGGTTTCATGTCCTTGATCTCTTCAAACTTCTCAACCTTGCGCACGGCGGTTTCCGCCGCGAGGTCAAACGCCGTATTGCCACTGCTCTCGATGACCGACACATTGATCACCTGGCCATTGGGCGCCAATTCTATCTCCAGCAGCACCTTCATGTCCCTGCGGGCGTTCGGCGGCCGGTTCCAGTTGTCCTCAATCCGGCTCGAGATAATGCCGATCCAGCGGCCTAGCTCGTCATCGGTCAGTTCGCCCATGCGGGTGACGTCCTCGTCATTGAGCAGCGCCTCGATCGCCATCTCGGCGTCCTTGCTGATCTTTTCCTTCTCCTTCTGCGACAGCGCTTTCTGGGCCTTCTCGGCCTGCTTGGCGGTCTTGGCCGCTTCCTTCTTCTCCGGATCCGGCTTCTTGGCCTCCTGCTTCGGCTTGGGCTTTTCCTGCTCCGGCTTGGCAGCCACCGGCGACGGCTTGTCCGTCGGTTTGATCTCC
Source organism: uncultured Cellvibrionales bacterium (assembly GCA_937864065.1). GTDB lineage: Bacteria > Pseudomonadota > Gammaproteobacteria > Pseudomonadales > UBA7239 > UBA7239. The sequence continues at coordinate 4,474 of CALMIC010000097.1, forward strand.
GGCTTGGTTTCTTGCGGCTTCTTCACTTCCGGCTTCGGCGGCTCAGGCTCGGGCTTGGGTTCCGGCTTCGGCTTTTCCGGTTTCTGGGTCTGGGTTTTCTGCTGTGGGTTCAAGGTGGATTTCGG
>CALMIC010000098.1 GCA_937864065.1 uncultured Cellvibrionales bacterium
TGTTCTGCAGCGCCTTTTCCATCGTCGAGCTGGACAGGTCCAGGTTCGGGTTCGACGCAAACTCGCTGGTCGGCGCAACGAAGCTGTTGACGACCAGGTTGGTGCGGCCCTTCTGGATTTTCGACACCGCTTCCATACCGGCAGTGACGACGATGTCACAGCCCAGGATCAGGTCAGCGCGCTGGGTGGCAATGCGCACGGCGTGCAGGTCTTCCGGTGTCTTGCCGATGCGGATGTGGCTGGTGACCGGGCCATTTTTCTGCGACAGGCCAACCACGTCGAGGCACGACACACCTTTGCCCTCAAGGTGCGAGGCCATGCCGAGCAGCGCGCCGATCGTGACGACGCCAGTGCCGCCGATGCCGGTGACCAGCACGTTGACCGGCTGTGACAGGTCGGGCAGCGTGGGTTGTGGCAGTTGGGCAAACAGCGCGGCTTCATCGATGCCGCCCGCGGTGCCCTGCTTCATCTTGCGCGGCTTGCCGCGATGCACGGTCACGAAGCTCGGGCACATGCCTTTCGGGCAGGAGAAATCCTTGTTGCAGGCCGACTGGTTGATGCGGCGCTTGCGGCCGAAATCGGTCTCGATCGGTTCGATCGCGATACAGTTCGACTGCACGGAGCAATCGCCGCAGCCTTCGCAGACCAGTTCGTTGATGAAGATGCGCTGGTCCGGATCCGGGAACTTGCCGCGCTTGCGCAGGCGGCGCTTCTCGGTGGCACAGGTCTGGTCGTAGATGATGACCGTGGTGCCGGGGATCTCGCGCAGCTCGCGCTGCACGGCATCGAGTTCGTCGCGGTGGCGGAACTCGGTGCCGTAGGGGAATTTGCTCTTGTCGTGCTTCTCGATGTCATCCGACACCACGACCACTTTTTTCGCACCTTCGGATTTCACCTGCGTCGCCACTTCCGGTGCGGTGATCTCGCCTTCAAGGTGCGAGCCCTCGATCGGCTGGCCTCCCGTCATCGCAATGGCACCGTTCAACAGGATCTTGAAGGTGATGTTCACTTTCGCCGCCACGGTAGCGCGGATAGCGAGCAGGCCGGAGTGGAAATAGGTGCCGTCGCCGAGGTTCTGGAAAATGTGGTTCATGTCGGTGAAGGGCGCCTGGCCGATCCACGGCGCGCCTTCACCGCCCATCTGGAACAGCGCTTTCGTCTTGCGTTCCGGCAGCCACACAGCCATGCCGTGGCAACCGATACCGCCCATCGCGATCGAGCCTTCCGGCACGTTGGTCGAGGTGTTGTGCGGGCAGCCGGCACAGAAGCTCGGCAGGCGCACGAGGTTGGTGGCGCTGCTGGCGGCAATCACGCCACAGGCATTCGGTTTCAGGTAATTTTCGATGCTGTCATCCGCCACGCGTTTCAGCAGGCGTGCGCCGATGATTTTCGCCACGGTCGCCGCATCCAGCTCGCCTTCGGACGGCACCAGCGGGTTGCCGGCTTCGTCAATCTTGCCGACCAGCAGCGGCCGCTGGCCTTCCGGCAGGTTGAACAGGATCTTGGCGATCTGGTCTTCCATGAACGGGCGCTTTTCCTCGATCACCAGCAGCTCGTCGCAGCCGTCGGCGAATTCGCGCAGGCCTTGCGGCTCCAGCGGCCAGGTCATCGCCACCTTGTAGATCGCAATGCCTAGCTGCTCGGCGCGCGCTTCATCGACGCCGAGTTCTTCCAGTGCATCGCGCACGTCGAGGTAGGCCTTGCCTGTCGTGACGATGCCGATCTTCTTGTTCTGGCCGCCGAGCACGACCTTGTCCAGCTTGTTGGCGCGCGCAAACGCCTGCGCAGCGAGCAGGCGCTGCTGGAACTGGCGCTTCTCGGCCATCAGCGGCATCACGCCGAAGGCACTGTTCAGCGAGCCGGGGGCGGCGTTGAAGTCTTCGGGAATCTTGATCTCGACGCGGTGCGGGTCGACATACACGGAAGCGGACGATTCGACAGTGTCGGTGACACAGATGAAACCGATCCAGCAGCCGGAGTAGCGCGACATCGCGAAACCGTACAGGCCGTAGTCGAGGTAGTCCTGCACGGTGGCCGGGTTCAGCACCGGCATCGAGAAATGCAGGAACGCGTGCTCGGACTGGTGGGCGATCGTCGACGACTTCGCGCCGTGGTCATCGCCGGCGAGGCACAGCACGCCGCCGTGTTGCGAGGCGCCGCTGTAGGAGCCGTGCTTGATTGCGTCACCCGAGCGGTCGACACCGGGGCCTTTGCCGTACCAGATGCCGAACACGCCGTCGTACCTCGCGCCTTCGAGCAGGTTGACCTGCTGTGAGCCCCACACCGCCGTCGCGGCGAGGTCTTCGTTGACGCCGGGTTCGAAGTGGATGTGGTTGGCGACCAGGTGTTTCTTCGCATTCCACAACTGCAGGTCATAGATGCCGAGCGGGCTGCCGCGATAACCGGAGATGAAGCCGGCGGTGTTGAGCCCGGCTTTCAGGTCGCGCTGGCGCTGCATGATCGGCAGGCGCACCAGCGCCTGGGAGCCGGTCAGGAAGATCCGGCCGGATTCGAGGGTGTACTTGTCATCAAGGGAAACGTCTTGCATGGCCTGTCTCGGAGCGGGAAAAGCGAAGGGAGAATTGTAGCCGGTATTGCAGGCCATGGGGCTGTGGATAAAGGCAACAGCCCGCGTAGGGACTTGGCGCGGGTCAGCCCCGGCCCTGCTCCTGTTTCAGCAACAGCACCGAGCGCTGCTCGTTGGCAATGGCTTCTTCCAGCGACACGGATGCGCCGTAATGCAGTGCCCGCTTGGCGTACTTCAGCGTGGCAGGGTCGCACTCCGCGCATTGCAGCGCCAGCTCGCGCGCCTTGGCCTGCAGCTGGTCGCCCGGCACGACGTGATTGACCAGGCCGATGTCGGCCGCTTCCTGTGCGGTGATCGTGCGTGCCGTCATCACCAGCTCCTGCGCCTTGTGCATGCCGACGATCTTCGGCAGCAGGTGTGTGCTGCCGAGCCCGAGCAGGATGCCGAGCTTCGAGAAGTTCAGCGCCAGCTTGGCGTGGTCGGCGGCAATGCGCATGTCCAGCGGCAGGATCATGGTCATGCCGATGCCTACGGCGTGGCCGTTCAACGCGGCGATGGTCGGCTTGGGGAAGTTGGCCAGCTCCAGCGCAAACGACTTGATCAGCTCTTCCTCGCCGATCAGGCGGGTGCCGGGCGGGATAGGCTGCTGCAGGTAGATGCGGTCGGCCCCGGCACAGAAGCCGCGTTCGCCGGCGCCGGTCAGGATCACGGCGCGCACGCTGTCGTCGGCTGCGGCGGCACGGAAGGCCGCAACGATCTCGTCGCCCATGTCCGGCGTGTAGGCATTCAGCACATCGGGCCGGTTCAGGGTGATGGTGGCGATGCGCTCGTCGACGCTGTAGAGGATGTGCTGGTACGGCATGGTAGGGAGCCTGCAAACGGGAAAGCAGCGATTCTAGGTGCCAGCGGCGGCCGAGTAAATTTGCCGGCATGGTGCTAGCATCCGTGCATGGCCGAAGAAATCCGCTACTACCTGTATGTGTTGTTCACGCTGTTCGTCATTGTCGACCCGCTGGCGGCGATCCCGTTGTTCATCCACTACACCAACGGGCAGTCCACCGCGGAGCGCCGGCATACGGCGCGCCTGACGGCACTGGCCGTGGGCACCATCCTGGTGACCAGCATTTTCCTCGGCGAACCGCTGCTGAAGTTTTTCGGTATCAGCATTTCATCCTTCCGCGTCGGCGCAGGTATCTGCATTCTGCTCATGGCGATCTCGATGCTGAATGCCAGGCTCGGCCCGGCGCGGGCCACCCGTGAGGAAGCCGCCGAAGCCGAGGAAAAGGACAGTGTGGCGGTGGTGCCACTGGCCATCCCGGTGCTGGCGGGCCCCGGCGCCATCAGCTCGATGATCCTCTACACGCACAACATCACGCAGTGGTGGGAATACGGCGTGCTGGTCGCCATTTCACTGCTGATTGCCGCCAGCGTGGCCGGCTTGCTGTACCTGGCGGAGCCGATCGCGCGCCGTGTCGGCCGCACCGGCATCAATATCGCCACCCGGTTGCTGGGGCTGATACTCGTTGCTGTCGCGGTCGAGTTCATGGCCACGGGTCTGCGCGCCCTGTTCCCGGCGTTGCAATGACCACCTGCGGGATCTACGGATAAACCCAGCAAAATAATCAACTATTATCCGGGTTGTACCCGCAAGGGTATCCCAAGGGGGAGTAGTTCCCGCTGGCGAGGTCGTCAACACGGTGATGTTGCAAGTCACCCGGCCCACCAGGCAACACCGGCGGTGTTGCGAACGAGACCTGTATGCAGCCGGCTAGCGCCCTGTTGGCGCAGCACCGGCACCACGTATACAGGAGAACCGCCCATGTTGTGCCCTAACCCCGCCTGCGCCAACCTCGAACCGCGCCCCACGCTTGTGATTGCCGAAAGGCAGGGCATCGAGATCGACTACTGCCCGCACTGCCGCGGCGTCTGGCTGGATCGCGGCGAGCTCGACAAGCTCATCGTCGCCTCTGCGGCGTCGGCGGCCCCGGGGCCGCCGCCC
>CALMIC010000099.1 GCA_937864065.1 uncultured Cellvibrionales bacterium
AAGCGCCAGTCGGGGCCGACGGCGCGCACATCGGTGATATCGAGGTTGATCGCCTCGTCCATCGTGTCGAACGGCAGGCTGAACAAGGGGCGTGCGGTGCTGCCCATCAGTTTCGGCGCGACGTAGACCACCAGTTCATCGACCAGTTTTTCCTGCAGGAAATGCCCGGCCATCGTCGGCCCGGCTTCCACCAGCACCTCGTTGCATTGGCGGCGGCCGAGCTCGGCCAGCAGTGCGCGCAAGTCGAACGGGTGGGCGCTGTCGCCGCGATGGTGTGACTGCCAGTGCTCGACATGCGGCGGCAAGTTCGCCGGTGCTGCTTTCGCCGTGCACCACAGCGTCGGTGCATTGGCGTCGAAGATGCGCGCATCGGCCGCGACATGCTCGTTCTGGTCCAGCAACACGCGCAAGGGCCGGCGGTCGCCGAGTCGCTCGAGTAGCGCAGTTTCACGCACCGTGAGCTGGGCATTGTCGACCAGCACGGTGCCGGCGGCGGTGATGATCGCGCAACTCCCTGCGCGCAACCGCTGCACATCGCGCCGCGCCTGTTCACTGGTGATCCACTGCGATTCGCCGGACTGCATCGCCGTGCGCCCGTCGAGGCTCATGGCCATTTTCACCCGCACGAGCGGCAGGCCGGTGGCCATGCGTTTGTTGAAACCCGGGTTCAGCGCGCGCGCCTGCGTTTCGAGCAGCGGGCCATCGACGGCGATGCCGGCTGCGCGCAGTGCTTGCAGTCCATTGCCACCCACTTGCGGGTTCGGGTCCTGCATGCCGTAGACCACCCGCACCACGCCGGCCGCGACCAGTGCCTCGCAACAGGGGCCGGTCTTGCCGTGGTGCGAACACGGCTCGAGCGTGACGTAAGCGGTTGCACCGCGGACCTGCTCCCCGGCCTGCTGCAGTGCCACGATCTCGGCGTGCGGGCCGCCGGCGCGCGCGTGCCAGCCTTCGGCGATCACCGCACCGTCCTTCACCAGCACACAGCCGACGCGCGGGTTCGGCGAGGTGCTGAAATGCCCGCGGCTGGCGAGCTGCAGGGCTTGGGCCATGTGGGTCATGTCGGGGCTCACGCGGTCATTCTCCCTGGCGCGGTTGCAGGCGGTCGATCTCGGCGCGGAATTCGTCGAGATCCTGGAAATCGCGGTAGACGGAGGCAAAGCGCACGTAGGCGACCTTGTCGAGCTTCTTCAGCTGCTCCATGACCATGGCGCCCACGGCGCGCGACGGCACTTCCCGTTCACCGGTAGCCTGTAGCTGGTGCTTGATGTGGTTGATGGAGGATTCCACGTCTTCCATGCTGACCGGGCGCTTTTCCAGCGCCTTCTGCATGCCGGTGCGGAGCTTGTTGTCGTCGAACGGTACGCGGGAGCCGTCGCTCTTGATGATGCGCGGCATCAGCAGTTCGGCGATCTCGTAGGTCGTGAAACGTTCGTGGCAGGCGAGGCACTCGCGGCGGCGGCGCACCTGGTCGCCCTCGGCCACGAGGCGTGAGTCGATCACCTTGGTTTCGGTCTCTCCACAGAAGGGGCAGTGCATGCTCAGGGTTCCCTTGCTCTACAATGGCGGGGATTGTAACGGTGAAACTGCCCGATGACAGAGACCAGCCATTTTTTCGCCTACCTCAGCAAGCTGCGCTGGATCGAGCGCTGGGGGATGAAGCGCAATGCCATCCGTGAGAATGTCATGGAGCACAGCTTCGAGGTCGCGGTGGTGGCCCATGCGCTGGGCCTGTTGCACAACCGCCACCATCCCGATGCGCCGCTGGACCTCGGTGAGCTGGTACTGACGGCGTTGTACCACGATGCCTCGGAAGTGCTGACCGGCGACCTGCCGTCGCCGATCAAGTACCACAATGAGAAAATCCGCGATGCCTACAAGGAAGTCGAGCACACCGCCGAGCGCGAGATGCTGGCGATGCTGCCGGCAGGCCTGCAGAAGGCCTATGCGCCGCTGTTGCTGTCAGACCATATCGCGCCGGCGATCAAGCAGCTGATCAAGGCGGCCGACCTCATTGTCGCCTACACCAAGTGCAAGGCCGAAACCGTGGCGGGCAACCCGGAGTTCAAGAAAGCCATGCGCGACATGGAAGAAAAACTCGCGCAGCTGGAACAGCCGGAAGTGCGCGAGTTCTGCGAGCGGTTCCTGCCGAGCTTTGACCTGACACTCGACGAGCTGATCCGCCCGCAGGCCTGACGCCCGGCGTCAGCGATAGACCGGGTGCTTCGCGCACAGCGCTGCGACCTTGTCTCGGACGCTGGCAATCGTGGCTTCGGCGTCACCTTGCTCCATCGCGTCGAAGATGTCGCAGATCCAGTTGGCCAGCTCGCGGCACTCGGCTTCACCGAAACCGCGCGTGGTGCAGGCCGGCGTGCCGATGCGGATGCCGGAGGTGACCATCGGCGGGCGCGGGTCGTTAGGCACGGCATTCTTGTTGACGGTGATGTGGGCGCGGCCGAGCGCGGCATCCGCGTCCTTGCCGGTGATGGACTTGTCGATCAGTGACAGCAGGAACAGGTGGTTCTCGGTGCCGCCGGAGACGACCTGGTAACCGCGTGACATGACAGTCGCTGCCATCGCCTTGGCATTGGCCAGCACCTGCTGCTGGTAGGCCTTGAACGACGGCTGCAGCGCCTCCTGGAAACACACGGCTTTTGCGGCGATCACGTGCATCAGCGGACCGCCCTGCTGGCCGGGGAACACGGCCGAGTTCAGTTTCTTTTCCAGCTCCTCGTTCTTGCGTGCGAGGATCAGGCCGCCGCGCGGGCCACGCAGCGTCTTGTGCGTGGTGGTGGTGACCACATCGGCAAACGGCACCGGGTTCGGGTAGATGCCGGCGGCGACCAGGCCTGCCACGTGCGCCATATCCACGAACAGGTAAGCACCGACCTTGTCGGCAATCGCGCGGAAACGCGGGAAATCCAGCACGCCGGAATAGGCCGAGAAACCGGCGACGATCATTTTCGGCTTGTGTTCGATGGCGAGGCGCTCGACCTCGTCGTAGTCGACCAGGCCAGTGGCTGGATCCAGCCCGTACTGCACGGACTTGTACAGCTTGCCGGAGAAGTTGACGCTGGCACCGTGGGTGAGGTGGCCGCCGTGCGCGAGCGACATGCCCAGTACGGTGTCGCCGGCCTGGCACAGTGCCATGTAGACGGCGGCATTCGCCTGCGAACCGGAATGCGGCTGCACGTTGGCATAGTCGGCACCGAACAGTTGCTTCGCCCGGTCGATGGCCAGCTGCTCGACCACGTCGACGTATTCACAGCCGCCGTAGTAGCGCTTGCCCGGGTAGCCCTCGGCGTACTTGTTGGTCAGTTCGGAGCCTTGCGCAGCCATCACGGCGGGGCTGGCGTAGTTCTCGGAGGCGATCAGCTCGATGTGGTCTTCCTGGCGCTTCTGCTCGCTCTGGATGGCTGCCCACAGGGCGGGATCGAACGAGGCAATCGTGACATCTTTGCTGAACATGGCCGGCTCCGGATGATGGAAAAAGGGCTTGCGAAAACGAGCGCGCATTGTACACGACGCCCCGGATTCGGGCAGAATGACCGCAGACACCAGCCAGTTGCCTGCCATGCCCGATCTGCCCTCGCCTGACCGCTGCGTCGATGCCCGCGACCTCTATTGCCCCGAGCCGGTGATGTTGCTGCACAACGCCGTGCGCGATATCGCCGATGGCCAGGTCATCGAGTTGCTGGCCACCGATCCGTCCACACAGCGCGACGTACCCAAGTTCTGCCATTTCCTCGGCCATGCGCTGCTATGGCAGGACAGGGAAGGCGAGCTGTTCCGTTACCTGATCGCCAAGAAAGCCCCGGAGGCCTGATATGCGCTTGTTGCACACTATGCTGCGCGTGACCGACTTGCCACGTTCGGTCGCTTTCTATACCGATGTGCTCGGCATGACCCTGTTGCGGCAGAAGGATTACCCTGATGGCCAGTTCACGCTGGCTTTCCTCGGTTACGGCCCGGAGTCACAGCAGACGGTCATCGAGCTGACCTACAACTGGGGCGTCGATCACTACGAGCTCGGCACGGCCTACGGCCACATCGCGATCGAGGTCGACGATGTGCAGGCGGCGGTGGAGGCGATGCGGGCCAAGGGTGCAAAAATCCTGCGCGAGCCGGGACCGATGAAGCACGGCTCCACCGTGCTGGCCTTCCTGGAAGACCCGGATGGCTACCGCATCGAACTGCTGTCGCGCTAGTCAGTCGGCGCAATAGCGGATCCGGGTAATGCAGAGCTGCTGCATGCCCTGTGGCGTCCGGAATTCGAATTCGTCATCGAGCCGTTTCCCGAGTGCCGCGCGCGCCAGCGGGGAATCCATGCTGATCCAGTGTTTCGCCGGATCGATCTCGTCCGGCCCGACGATGCGGTAGCACTGCTCGTTGCCGTCCTCGTCTTCCAGCGTGACCCAGGCGCCGAAAAACACCTTGTCCTGCTGCGCCGGTGTGCGGTCCACCACCGTGAGTTCTTCCAGGCGCTTGCTGAGGTAGCGCACGCGGCGGTCGATCTCGCGCAGGCG
>CALMIC010000100.1 GCA_937864065.1 uncultured Cellvibrionales bacterium
CCCGGTCGCGGTGAGTGCGGGCGAGAATCACACCTGTGCACTGGATGACACGGGTGTGCACTGCTGGGGTAGAAACGATTTTGGCCAGACCAATGTGCCGCCACTGGTGGCGCCGGTGGCGGTGAGTGCCGGCGGGGCTCACACCTGTGCACTGGATGAAGCGGGCGTGCACTGCTGGGGTGACAACGATCATGGGCAAACCACGGTACCGAAGCTGGTGGCGCCGGTGGCGGTGAGTGCTGGCGGCGCTCACACCTGCGCACTGGATGACACGGGCGTGCACTGCTGGGGTTTCAACGATGATGGGCAGACCACGGTGCCTGCCGGGCTTGTATTCACGTCGGCAGATACATTTCCGCTGGATGCCAGTGAATGGGATGACGCCGACGGCGACAATCTTGGTGACAACAGCGATCCGTTGCCGAATGACCCCGACACGCTGAATGCGCTCGATGGCGAAATCAAGAAAGACAAATCCGGCAGTAGCACGGCATTCGCCGGTGACTTTAATGGTGACGGATATGGCGATTACGTGATCGGCACGCCCGGCTACGACATTCCCGCCACGCCTGAATCAAACATCATCAAGGACGCTGGTCGTGCGCAAATTATTTCCGGTAAAAGCGGCACTGTACTGGCATCTATCACCGGATCGGCACTAAAAGACACCATGGGCTTCGCCGTGGCCGGCAATGGCGACGTGGACGCCGATGGATATGCTGATGTACTCGTCGGCGCGCCGAAAGCCGATAATGCGGTGAGTGGTGACAAGGATGCCGGTACGGTGACGCTGCTCTATGGTCCCGACGGCAAACGGCGTGTGACGTTCTATGGGGAAGCGGCCAAGTCACAGTTCGGTTACGCGGTGGCGCTGGGCGATGTGTACAACGATGACGGCCATGCCGATATCCTGGTCGGCGCACCGACGGCGCCCTATGTGGATGCCGGCTTCAAGGCTGCTGGCAGTGTCACCTTGGTCAACGGCAGTGATCTCACGCCGGGGCCCGTCATGTACGGCGCCGACCAGTCGCTGTTCGGTGCCAGTCTCGCGGTGGGTAACGTCGCCGCTGTCGGCGGCATGAGCGCCATTGTCGGCAGCCCCGGCCACACCAACCCGGACAATGGTGCGCGCCGCGCCGGTGCGGTGTTCGTCGCCCGTTATGCCGGCATGTTCGTCAACAGCCCGGTGCGTTTCGGTGGCGCAGCCAATATGCGGCTGGGCACGGCGGTGGCCGCTGGCGATCTCGACGGTGACGGCCATGACGAGGTGCTGGCCGGTGCGCCGACCGACAACAGCGGTGATGTGAAGCAGGCTGGCAGTGCGATTATCTACAGTAGTGACGATTTCCAGCCGCAGGCTACACTGTACGGATTGACGCCAAAGGCCCGTTTCGGCAACAGCATCGCCGTGGGCGATGTGAATGGCGATGGCCGCGCCGATATTCTCGTCGGTGCGCCGAAAGACGATGCACCGGCAAATCCGAAAATCACCAAAGATGCCGGCAGTGTATCGATCTTTAATGGCAATGGTTACGCACCTCTCACCACGTTGTACGGTGAAAAGGCAAAGGATCATTTCGGTGCTGCACTTGGTGCTGGTGACATCAACAGCGACGGCAAGGCTGACCTGATTATCGGCATTCCCGGTTTTGATGCGCCGGGTGATAAACCGGTGAAAGATGCCGGGGCAGTCAAGGTCATTTCCGGCAACAGCTTGTAACAATCCTGGTAAAGGAGAATCCCCATGCGCAAGGAATTGAAGGCAATGCTCGTAGTCCTGCTCTCGTGTCTGGCAACAGGCATGGCATCGGCAGCTGATAACGATGCCGACGGCATTATCGACCAGCTGCAGGCTAGCGTGGGTGGCGCTGTGGTTTGTGCCATCGACAATGCCGGTGCGCACTGTTGGGGTTACAACATCTTCGGTGAGCGCGATGTGCCGGCACTGACCAATCCGGTGCAGGTCAGCGCCGGCAACGGCCACGCCTGCGCCATTGCCAATGGCGCGGTGCAATGCTGGGGCTGGGATGCCTATGGCCAGGCGTCACCGCCGAGCGTGAGTGGCCCCGTGCAGGTGGATTCCGGTGCCGACCATAGCTGCGTGCTGGATGCCAATGGCGTGCAGTGCTGGGGTCGCAATGACCACGGCATGTCCACAGTGCCTGTCCTGGCCAATCCGTCCATGATCAGTGTCGGCGGCTATCACAGCTGTGCGCTGGACGACAATGGCGTGCAATGCTGGGGCTGGAATGCCTACGGCCAGACCACGGTACCGACACTCAGCAATCCCGTGCAGGTCAGTGCCGGTACGGAACACACCTGCGCACTCGATGACAACGGCGTGAGCTGCTGGGGCAACAACGCCAACGGGGAATCGCAGGTGCCTGCGCTAGTGAATCCTGTGATGGTGGCTGCCGGCAACTATTTCACCTGCGCACTCGACGATAACGGCGTGCAGTGCTGGGGCGACAACACTTATGGCCAGACCACGGTGCCGGCGCTAAACAAGCCGGTTGCGGTACTGGCCAGTGGTGGCGCACAAGCCTGTGCCATCGATGCCGACGGCCTGCACTGCTGGGGCGACAACAGTGGCGGCCAGACCACCGTGCCCGCGCTGGTGTTCGACAACTGCCCGCTGGTGGCGAATGCCGACCAGCTGGATACTGATAGTGACGGGGAGGGCAATGCCTGTGACAGTGACGACGATAACGATGGCACGCCCGATACCAATGACGCATTCCCGCTAGATCCGACTGAAAGTGTCGACAGCGATACCGATGGCACCGGCAACAACGCCGATACTGATGACGACAATGACAGTGTGGCCGACGCCAGCGACAACTGCCCATTGTTAGCAAATAATGACCAGCTGGATGCCGATAACGACACCATCGGCGATGCCTGCGATCCCGATGCCGACGGTGACAGCGTGCCGGATGTGGGCGACAACTGCCTGATGCTGCAAAACAGCGACCAGCTCGATACCGACAGTGATGGTGCAGGCAATCCCTGTGACAGTGACGACGACAACGATGGTGTCCATGAAGCCATCCGCCAGCTCAGTGCCGGCGGCATGCACACCTGCACTCTCGATGCTGTTGGCGTCAAATGCTGGGGCGACAATACCTACGGCCAGACCACGGTGCCAGCACTGGTGAATCCAGTGCTGGTTGAAGCCGGTGATATTTTTTCCTGTGCGCTTGATGACAATGGCGTGCACTGCTGGGGCGGCGACAATGCCGATGGGCAGAGGACGGTGCCCGCGCTGTCGAATCCGGTCAGCGTCAGTGCCGGTTATGCCCATACCTGTGCGATTGATGACACCGGCGTGGTGTGCTGGGGCAAGAATGACAAGGGCGAATTGAACGCACCGGTGTTGTCCAATCCGGTGGCGGTGACGGTCGGCCTCGGTTTCAGCTGTGCGCTGCACGGTGGCGGTGTGGCGTGTTGGGGTGACAACAGTCTCGGCCAGACGACGGTGCCAACATTGAGCAACCCGGTGATGGTCAGCGCCGGCCATTCTTATGCCTGCGCGCTGGACGACAGCGGTGTGAAGTGCTGGGGCAACAACGCCAGCGGCCAGGCCAATGTGCCGCCGCTGGTGAACCCGCTGGCGGTGTCTGCCGGCCACAGCCACGCCTGTGCCGCCACCAACAGCGGCGTGACTTGTTGGGGCTGGGACGGTTATGGCCAGAGTTCCGGCGCTCCCGCATTCGGCGCCGTGCAACAGGTGAGTGCTGGCGCCATGCACAGCTGTGTGTTGGCCAGCAACGCGATCCATTGCTGGGGCGGCAATTATTACAACCAGGCATCCGTGCCGGACCAGATTGTCAGCCTTGATAACTGCCCGCTCGTTCCCAATAGCAGCCAGCTCGACACCGATGGTGACAATACCGGCGATGCCTGCGACAGCGACGACGACAATGACGGCGATCCTGATACGACGGATGCCTTCCCGCTGGATGACAGCGAATGGGATGACAGCGACGGTGACAACATCGGTGACAACGTCGATCCGCTGCCGGACGACGGCGACTTGCTGAACAGCATGGCCGGTGCCTTCAAGACCGACAAGGCCGGCACCTCCGTCGCGTTTGCCGGTGATTTCGATGGCGACGGTTATGGCGATTACGTGATTGGCATGCCCGGTTTTGACGCTGTCGGCAAGGATGCGGGAATGGCACAGGTGGTGTCGGGCCGCACCGGTGCCGTGCTGGCTGCGGTGACGGGTAATGCAAGCAGGGACATGCTCGGTGCTGCGGTCGCCGGCGGTGCTGATTTCAACCACGACGGATTCGCCGACGTGGTTATTGGCCTGCCCGGTGCCGACGATCTCGCCAATGGCCTGAAAGACAGCGGCGCTGTGCGCATCGTCTACGGCCCGGCAGGTTTCCCGTCAGCCACACTGTACGGTATGCAGGCGCGTTCGCAGTTCGGCGCTGCCTTGGCGCTCGCTGATTTCAACGCGGATGGCACTGCCGATATCGCCGTTGGTGCACCGAAAGCCGATGATGCCGGTAACCAGCTTGTCGATGCGGGTAGCGTGAACCTGTATTCAGGCGCTGACTGGCAACTCCTGCAATCCTTCTTCGGTCGCACGGTGAAGGCGCAGGCAGGCACGGCGGTGGCGGCTGCGGATTACGATGGCGATGGCGAGGCGGAACTCGTGATCGGCGCCCCGCGTGAGGATGACGTGGAAGCTGGCTTCACGGATGCCGGCACGGTCCGGGTCTATGAACTGGACGGTGCCATTCCCTTCACCCGTTACGGCTCACAAACGAAGGCGTATCTCGGCAAGTCGCTGGCCGCCGGCGATACCAACAACGACGGTGATGACGAACTGGTCGTCGGCGCGCCCGGTTCGGATGGCGGCGGAATGAAAGACAATGGCGCAGTTTATGTTTACGCAGGCAATGATGGTGCGATGCTGTCCGGCTTCGGAGGCCTCACCAGCAAGGCAGGCATGGGCAGCAGCGTCGCTGTCGGTGACATCAATGGTGACGGCTTCGCCGATGTGATTGCCGGCGCGCCAGATAACGATGCGCCGACGCTACCGAAAGCCACCAAGGATGCCGGCAGCCTGTCGCTCTACAGCGGCAATGGCTTCGGTTTTATTGACATCCTCTATGGTGACAGCGCGAAAGACTATTTCGGCGCGGCAGTGGCGACGGGCGACGTCAACAGCGACGGCAAGGCTGACCTGATTATCGGCATTCCCGGATCGGATGCGCCGGGTGACAAGCCGGTGAAGGATGCCGGGGCGGTAAGCGTGTTGTCGGGGGCGGGGTTGTGATGCACCGGGGCGACCGGCAGGTCGCCCCTACATCGCCGTGATCTGCTGCCACAGCCAGCGCGCTGCCGGCAGCACGATCTCGAACGCAATCAGCAGGATGATGATCCATTCCAGCCGCGCCGAGCGTTTTGCGTGGGCGAGGTTGGCAAAGGTGCTGTTGAGATCCTTCAGTACCTCGACGCGATGGCGCACGGCAGCAAAACGCTCGCGCAACTCGAACTGGCGCGCGAGCTGGCTGTAGAGTGCATCGGCGTCGGGATCGCTCCAGGTGAATTCCGGTTTGTCCGGCAGGCCGAGGTAGTGGATGCTCTCGTGTTCCAGCCGCAGTACTGCGCCGGCATCGCGCGCGAGGTTGGCATCGGCGCCGCGCAATTGCCCGTGCTCCAGTGCCTCGATGCGTTTCTCCGACTGGTCCAGCACGGTTTCCAGTGAAGCTTCCACCCGTTCCAGTGCCACCGAACGGGCCAGCACGGTGGCCAGCACGCGCAGCTGGGCGGGTGATGCGTTGGCGATGGTCACGCCATCGTTGTCGCAACGCGGCGTGGCTTGTGGGTCGATGGCCAGGGTGTAGTCGTCACTCCACTGGAACGGATTCGGCTTGCGCAGGCTGGCGTGGTGCTGGCCGAGGTCATCCAGCACGCGGCGGATCGCGTTGTCGTCACAATCCACGAACACCACCGCGCCGAAAGCAAACAGGAACACACGCTCGCTGGTCAAGCGGGGCAGGGCGGCTTGCAACCGGCTGCCGGCGAGTTCCAGTGGTTCCTCCCAGGCCAGCCGGCGCGCGATGCCGAAATGGCGGGCGAGGCCGGCCAGCGGGATCTCCGGGGCCAGCGCCAGGGCGCGAAAACGGTGTTGTGACATGCAGGTTTGCTCCGGGAACCCTGCCTTCATTCTAGGGTAGCCGGCAGGGGTTACAATGCTTGTCAGGAGGCGCGGATGGACACATCGGAATTGCTGCCAGTGTTCGACCGGCGGGTGGCGGAATACAGACTGCAATGGCTGCGCTGTCGCCAGTCGCCGGATGAGGAGGCCGTGCATGACCTGCGCGTGGCGATCCGCCGCCTGCTGGCGCTGGTCGACCTCTTGCGCAGCCGTGCCTTCGGCCTGCGGGCCGGCAAGCTGCGCCGCTCGCTGAAGCGGCAACTCGCCGGTCTCAGCGAGCTGCGCGACAACCAGGTCATGCAGGCCCGGGTGCAGTCACTGCTGCCGCAGTGGCCCGCCGGTATGCCGCTGTTGCTGGCCTTGCGCGAGCAGGAGCGCCGGTTGTTGCGGCAAGCGCGTGAAACCCTGGCCGGTGATGATGCCCGGCGACTGCGGAAACAGCTGGGCAAGCTGCGCCGCCGGCTGGCTGGCTGGGCTGGCAACTGCCGGGACGCGCTGGGCATGGCGATGACGGAAGCCCACCACGCCTTGCTGCAGCGGCGATGCATGCTGCCGGCCGGACCAGTGGATGAAGCGCTGCTCGATGGCCTGCACCGGGAGCGCATCGCCTGGAAGCGCTTGCGCTACGCCGCTGAAATCCTGCGCGAGCTCGATCCCACCAGCATGCCACAGGCCACCCTGGATCACCTGCGCGCGCAGCAGTCACTGCTCGGTGCTATCCAGGATGCGCGGGTGTTCATCGCCGCCCTGCAGGCCGCCCGTGTATAATCTCCCCTCTCTAACCTAGTGATATTCCAAGCAATCCATGAAAAGTTCCCAGATCCGTCAGGCCTTCCTCGACTTCTTCGCCAGCAAGGGGCACACCGTGGTGCCGAGCAGCTCGCTGGTGCCGTACGAAGACCCGACCCTGCTGTTCACCAACGCAGGCATGAACCAGTTCAAGGATTGCTTCCTGGGCCTGGACAAGCGCCCCTACACCCGCGCGGCCACCTCGCAGAAATGCGTGCGCGCCGGCGGCAAGCACAATGATCTCGAGAACGTCGGCTACACGGCCCGCCACCACACTTTCTTCGAGATGCTGGGCAATTTCAGCTTCGGTGACTATTTCAAGAAAGACGCGATCCACTATGCGTGGGAGTTCCTCACCTCGCCGCAGTGGCTCAATATCCCCAAGGACAAGCTGTGGGTGACGGTCTACGCCACCGATGATGAGGCCTATGACATCTGGCACCAGCAGATCGGCATCCCGGCCGAGCGCATGATCCGCATCGGTGACAACAAGGGGGCGCCATACGCCTCCGACAATTTCTGGGCGATGGGCGATACCGGCCCCTGCGGCCCCTGCACCGAGATCTTCTACGACCACGGCCCGGACATCTGGGGTGGCCCGCCGGGCTCGCCGGAGGAGGATGGCGACCGCTATATCGAGATCTGGAACAACGTCTTCATGCAGTTCAACCGCACGGCCGACGGGGTGCTGCACCCGCTGCCGGCGCCGAGCGTCGATACCGGCATGGGGCTGGAGCGCATTTCTGCCGTGATGCAGCATGTGCACGCCAACTACGAGATTGACCTGTTCCAGACGCTGCTCGATGCCGCCGCCAGCGCCGTCGGTTGCCCGAACGAAGGGCAGGCTTCGCTGAAAGTGCTGGCGGACCATATCCGCTCCTGTTCGTTCCTGATCGCCGACGGCGTGGTGCCATCGAACGAGAACCGCGGCTATGTGCTCCGCCGCATCATCCGCCGTGCCATCCGCCACGGCAACAAGCTCGGTGCGAAGGATGTGTTCTTCTACCGGATCGTCGCCACGTTGGTGCAGGAAATGGGCGAGGCCTACCCTGAACTGAAAGCGCAGCAGGCACATATCGAGAAAACGCTGCGCACGGAAGAAGAGCAGTTTGCCCGCACACTGGAACACGGCCTCAAGATCCTCGAACAGGATCTCGCCGGCCTGCAAGGCACAGTCATCCCCGGTGAAGTGGCATTCAAGCTGTACGACACCTACGGCTTCCCGATGGACCTCACCGCCGACATCGCCCGCGAGCGGGGACTGACCGTCGATGAAGCCGGCTTCGACGCAGAGATGGAGAAGCAGCGCGAACGCGCGCGCGCCGCCGGCAGTTTCGAACTCGATTACAACCAGCTGGTGCGCATCGAGGCCGACACCGAATTCACCGGCTACGGCGCGGTGGACGGGCAGGGCAAGGTGGTGGCGCTGTTGCGTGGTGCCGAACATGTGGATGAGCTGCGCGAAGGCCAGGAAGGCGTCATCGTGCTCGACCGCACGCCGTTCTACGCCGAATCCGGCGGCCAGGTCGGCGACACGGGCCATTTTTCCGCTCCGCATGTGCGCATCGATGTGCACAACACGACCAAGAGCAGCGGTGCGTTCCTGCACCATGCGATCGTCGTCGACGGGGTGGTGAGGGTGGGTGCCACACTGGATGGCCATGTCGACAGCGAGATCCGCCAGGCCACCGCATTGAACCATTCTGCCACCCACCTGCTGCATGCTGCGC
>CALMIC010000101.1 GCA_937864065.1 uncultured Cellvibrionales bacterium
GTCAGCACCAACGTGGTGGTCGCGTTCCCGGTCGGCTTCCTGGTCATGTTTCCCTATGTGCTGTTTTTCGGTGCGGCGACCAAGCTGTTTGCTGCCGAACCGCTGTACCTGGAGATCATCATCCTGAACATCATCGTCAATATCGGTGCCGTGTCGGCCCATCATTCGGCGCTGTATTACCTCGGCTTCAAATACCGGATTATCGGTTTCATCGGTTACCTGACGGGTACAGCCCAGTACCACTACCTGCACCATGCGTCGCATCCGGTCTATTCAGGCCACAATACCAACCTGACCAATATCGGTGCCGGGCCCTGCATGTTGTGGGACCATGTGTTCGGCACGTATGTGAAACCGCCGGAGTCGCGACCGAAAATCGGTCTGACAAACGATCCGGCACTGCACATGAATCCGTTGCGCCTGCTGCTGGCGGGCCTGGTGCAGGTGATTTATGAATGGCAAAACAATCGCGACTGGCCCACGCGGATGAAAATCCTGTTCGGCAAGTCTGATTATGTACCACCTGTCAGCAAGGATTTTGCGATTCACGAAAGAGGTGACCATGTTGAAGCAGCTCTGGAACGCTGATCTGTCGAACCTACCTGAACGCTGGCGGCCGTGGGTGTCGGCCTTTGTGGTGTTTTTTGCCGCCATGTTTTTTGTGCAGTTCCCGCTGGTCTTCCATCACCTGGCCTACCTGGGGCCCGGGCTGGGCGATGACCCTTCGCTACAGGTGATCCGCAAGCTGGTGTTCGACCGTCTCAGCGGGCCGGAAGCGGTGTGGGGCTGGGCGATAGGCTTGCTGCTACTGGTGGTGTTGTCATTCCGCGCCTGGATCATGCTCGGCAGTTACTTCGGCTACGAGCGCACTTTCGGTTACAAGTTTCCACTGCATATCATCGTCGTCATGATCCTGACCAATGCCGTGGGTGCGCTGTCCATTCCGGTAGTGCTGGCGGCACTGGGTGTGCTGATCCATTTGTGCGGCGGAGATTTCAATAGCGGCTGGTTGTTTATCGAGCATGTCGTCATTACGGCAAA
Organism: uncultured Cellvibrionales bacterium; assembly: GCA_937864065.1. Lineage (GTDB taxonomy): Bacteria > Pseudomonadota > Gammaproteobacteria > Pseudomonadales > UBA7239 > UBA7239. The sequence goes on from CALMIC010000101.1 coordinate 1,042, forward strand.
TGGCTGGGTGATGACGCATATTCCGACACTGGTGGAGCTGAACTCGTGGGCGGCAGCGATCCTGGTGTTCCATCTGGCGGGATTTGTCCATTACTGGCTGCACCGGTTGGGCCACCAGTCGCGTGCCTTGTGGCTGCTTTTCCACCGCCAGCACCACCTGTCGCCGAACCTGTCGCAGTTTTCCACCACGGCGGTGTTCTTTGCCTTCCCGCTGTTTATCGTGTTTGTGGTGCCTTATGTCTTTATCTTTGCGGCCATTACCAAGCTATTCGCGGCCGAGCCGTTATACCGCGAGGTGTTCATACTGAACACGATCTTCATGTTTGCCGAAATCATCGGCCACTCCGATGTCTACTACGAGTGGGCGGTGAAAAAACGCTGGCTGACCTGGCCCGGGTTTGCCTTTGGCGGCGGCGTATACCATTACCTGCACCATTCGTCGGAACGCAACGATGCCGTGACGGGTACGAAGGATTACAAGGTCAATATGGTGAACATGGGTGGCGGGCTGTTTTTCATGTGGGACATCCTGTTCGGTACCTATGCTCCGTTGCGCGAGAAAAAACCGCCAGTCGGGCTCACGGGCCAGCCGCCGCTGTACTACAACCCGTTGCGTCTTGGCGTGGGTGGGTTGATGCAGCTTCTCTACGAATTGCGGCACAACAAGGGCTGGGGCACGCGCCTGAAAATCCTCTTTGGCGACAGCTATTACACGCCGCCAGTGACGCGGGATTACATCCTGAAGCAGCCAGGCTAGCCGGTTTGCAAGTGCAGGTTTAGCAAGGGGCGCACTAGACTTGCAACAGCGGAATGTGGTCTACCAGTTTTGTCTGGTACAGCACCGTGCCCTTGGCGATCTGCACCGCGAGCGGTTCGTCGCCTGCTGTCGCGTTCTCGTCAATCACGACCTGCCATGACAGTGGCGCAGCGCCGGGTTGCAGCTGCGCACACGGATCCACGCCTTTGAGAATCGCTGCCAGGCCGGCGGTCTTGCCACGTGCCAACAGGCTGTACCAGCCGAGGTCAAAACCCTTGACTTCTTGCAGCGCGAGGCAAGCGGGGATGCTGATGCTCGCCGTGTTGTCGCCGGTTTTTTCGACGCGGATGCTGTGGTACTCGGCGGGCTGGAAGGCGGGGTGTACCGCGAGTACCCGCAGGATGGCGTCGATACCGCCGCCTGCAATACCGAGCCAGTTTTTCAGGCGATGGCTCATCACCCAGCCGCTGCCGGTCATCTGGAATTCGCCGATCGCAAGTGCAGCTTCCTCGCCGTAGTGCTGTGCCGCCGCGACCATCAGGCCGAGGATGAGCAGGTGGCTCTGCACGGCAATTTCCTTGCACACAACAACAAGCGCAGCGTGTGACAGCTGCTCGAAATGCAGTTGTTCGAACACCGGGCCGGTGTAGAACTCGAGACCACCAGGCTCGCGGCTCGCACCGCGGGCGATGGCCAGGCTGGCCAGTTTGCTCTTGCGCATGAGCTGTGTGATGGCCGGTTCCTGCAGTGGCTCGGCCTCGTGGTCGATGAACACGTTCCACTCGCAATGCGGGCTGCGGTCTACCGGCACACGCGGCGGGCGGTGCACCGGGCGCATGCGCGCACGCGGGTTGGTGGCAATGGCGGTGCCGTCGAAGGTCGGGTCTTCAATGTCGTGGCACATCACTTTCACGGCCGCTTCGCCGCGCGGTTCGGTTTCCAGCAGTGGGCCGCAGCTGGCCAGCCAGAAACGGCCCTTGTCCTCGGAAAAGACTTCGAAGTGGCAATCGAAATACTGGTGCGTCAGTCCGCAATCCAGCTGCAAACCCTTGAAGATGGTGGAGACACCCGTGCCGCCAGCAAAGCCCATCGCGTGCTGCATGCGCTGCGTGTAGATCGGACTCACTGCCAGCCAGTTGTCGATTGCAATCGGCTTGTAGGCCTCGTCGCCATGCTTCATGCGCAACGCGGCGTAACCGGTGCGGCTGTTGAACTGCGCCGCCACCATGTATTCGCGGGCGAGTTGCGCCAGTTGCGCGCGGCTGAGATCGGCGAGGGTCTGGGTCATGGCCGTTATCCTTTTTGTTGAAGACATCACTGTAGGCCAGCGGCAAAGCCCGTGGCAATTGCAGCGTCGCCGGGGCCTGTCAGCAAAACGCGGGATTGCCTTTTGCCGGCAAACCTGCGATTCGCTGTGTTGCCGCTCAGGTGTCGTCCTGCTTGCGCAACCGCCACCACGCCGTCAAAAACAGCATCGCGCACGGCAATTCATAAAAATACAGCGCGCCGGTGTTGTAGTCGGTCGGCAGTTGCGGCGAGCCCGGCACCAGCGTGTAGTCGCCACCGAACAGGCCGAGGCCGATGAGCCGGCCCACTGACAGTGCGGTAAACAGCAGCGACCACAAAACCACATTCGCGCGCAGGTAATGCTGCGGCCGGCAGGTGCCGAGCAGGGCAAACACGCCGAGCGCGGCTTGCAGCCAGCCGTACATGGCAAACACTTCGACCGTCACACTCCAGTGCGGGAACGTGATGCCCATGAAGGCGAGGCGGGTCGGGTCGAGGATCAGCCAGCTGCCGTAACTGATCCAGACCAGGGCGGTCCAGCCGGTGAGGAGGCGGGCAAACAGCATGGCAATCTCCTGTGGGTGCGGTGCTGCTCAGGCCTTGGCGGGGCTGCGCGCGAGTACCCAGGCAAACAGTGCGAAGGAAATGAGTGGCAAGGTGCCGGGAATGTAGAAGCCGTAGACGACAAAGGCTTCCAGCGGCGTGTGGGGCTGGATAACCCGGTGGCCGATGAACAGCGCCGTGAGCCACGGGCCGATGGCGTTGCAGTAGGCGCCGACCAGCAAGGTCCAGCGGCCGACCTTCACGGCGGTTTGCTCCTCGCGCAGCGTGTGCCAGATGCCGGCCGTGGCCAGCACCAGGATGCCGTTGATGATCCCTTCGAGGTGGACAAACTTCCACACACTGTACCGCTCGCTGCTGGTGTCGGCAACGGCGGCCGCGGAGGAGAAACC
>CALMIC010000102.1 GCA_937864065.1 uncultured Cellvibrionales bacterium
AAATTGCGGTCGGGATCGAGATAGACCTGCTTGAGGTTTTCCGGCCCCATGACCAGCAGGCCGCGCTGGCCACCGACATTGATGCGCGACACTTCGCCGAAACGCACATAGTGATCCATCACCATTTTCTGCAGGTCGGCGAGGATCTCGAACGTCTTGCCGAGTACCGGCATGCCGTACTCGCCGGGAATGTGGTCAAGGTTCTGTGCGTCGGGCTGTTGCTTGTAGGACAGATCCACGACGGCCTTGCCGGTGGCGGATGAAGCGGTTGCTGAACTCATGCCAGAATCCTCTGTGTTGTTTGACGGTTATCCGCGACGCTACTGTTCCTGATGAGAGTAGTAGCAGTACGGGACTAGTCAAACCGATACAGCGGGATCCGGCCTTGATTCTGGTCAATCAACCTACGTAAGGCCGGGCGTTACGCAACGTTGGCAACGGCTTTCAGTTTCGCCATGTCGAGGATCTCGACCTCGCGATTGTCGACACCGATGATTTCCTGCTTCTGCAGGCGGCTGAAAACGCGGCTGACCGTTTCCACCGTCAGACCCATGTAATTGCCGATCTCGGCACGTGACATGCTGAGGCGGAAACGCGTGGCCGACAGGCTGCGGTTATGGTTGCGGGTGGAAATGCTGAGCAGCAGCGAGGCCACCCGCTCTTCGGCAGAGTTCTTGCCGAGCAGCGTCAGCATCTGCTGGTCCTTCGCGATTTCCTTGCCCATTACCTGGAAGAAACGGCGCTGCAGCGAAGGCACCTGGCTGCTCAGTTCTTCCAGCCGGCTGAACGGGATTTCACAGACGGTCGAGGTTTCCAGCGCCACCGCCGAGCTGCAGTGTTTGAGGCTGCTGATACCGTCCATGCCCATGATCTCGCCGGGCAGGTAGAAGCCGGTGACCTGCTCGGTACCGTCATCGGAGGTGGCGTAGGCCTTGAAGCTGCCGGAACGCACGGCATACACGGCGTGGAACGGCTCGGCCTGGCGGAACAGGTGCTCGCCCTTGTTGAGCGGACGACCGCGCTTGACGATCTCGTCGAGCTGGTCAATTTCGGCGGTGTTCAGTGCGATAGGCAGGCAGAGCGGCCCGAGGCGGCAATCACCGCAATTGACCAGCTGGTTGTGGTGGCAGCGTTTGGGTTCCGCACAGCTCATGGCATTGGCCTCGCATGGATAGCGCCCCCATATTAACGGATGGCCCCAGCTGCCCGAAAGGGGCTGTCAGAGGGTTTTCGAGTAGCGGATTTTCTGCCCCTGCAGGTGAGCCTGCACATATTCGTCGAAAGCCATGCAGATATTGCGCAGGAACGGATAGCCCTTGCCGGTGACAGTAATGGCCTCAGGTGTCACCTGCAACAGACCGTCCGCTTCCATGTCGCGCAATGCGGCGAGCGATGCAGCGAAATGCGAGTGGAAATCGATAGCGTATTTATGCTGCAAGGCGACGATATCGAGGCTGCGCTGGCACAGGATCTCCTGGATGATTGCCCGCCGCAGCACATCCTCTTCTGTCAGCACGACCCCCTTGGCAACCGGCAAGTGGTTGTCGTCCAGTGCCGCATAGTACGCTTCGAGGTCTGTGGCATTCTGCGCATACACCCGGTCAAAGCTGCTGATCGACGACACGCCCAGCCCGACCAGATCCTGTGCCTTGGCGATCGTGTAGCCCTGGAAATTGCGCGCCAGCCGGCCGTCGCGCTGGGCCAGTGCCAGGCTGTCATCCGGTTTCACGAAATGATCCATGCCGATGTAGACATACCCGGCTGCAGTCAGCCTGTCGGTGATCAGCGCCAGCATGCGGATCTTCTGCTCGGCCGTCGGCAAGGTGAGACGGTCAATCGCCCGCTGCGACAGGAATCGTTCGGGCAGGTGGGCATAGTTGTAGTAGCTGATGCGGTCTGGCGACAACGCAATGACCACATCCAGTGTTTTCGCCAGCGTATGCTCGTCCTGCTTCGGCAGGCCGTAAATCAGGTCAAAATTCAGCGAGTGGAAGGAGCGCGCGCGGATGTACTCCACCAGGTCACGCACCATGTCGACACTCTGGATGCGGTTGATCGCGTGCTGCACATCGGCATCGAAATCCTGGATGCCAAGGCTGATGCGGTTGAAGCCCAGCCCGCGCAACAGGTCGATCTTGACGCGGTCGACCGTGCGCGGGTCGATCTCGATCGCGTAGTCGCGGTTGCTGTCGCGCGTCAGGCTGAAATGCTGCGCCGTCATGTGCATCAGCTCGGTCATTTCGGCGGCATCGAGGAAAGTCGGCGTGCCGCCACCCCAGTGCAATTGCGTGACTGGACGATGGTGCATTTTGAGCTGCAGGTGCAGCAGCGCCATCTCCTTGTGCAGATGGTCGAGGTACTGGCGCACCACGGCGCGGTCACGCGTGACCACCTTGTTACAGGCGCAGTAATAGCAGATGTTTTCACAGAACGGCAGGTGGATGTACAACGACAGCGGCGCAATCGTCTCGACGCCGCCATACACGGCATTGAGGAAAGCGCTGCCATCGAACCCACCGGCAAACTGGGCGGCGGTGGGATAACTGGTGTAACGCGGGCCGCTCACATCATACTTGCGCAGCAATGCACAATCGTGCAAAGCGCTCGCCATTTCATCTGTGCCGGGAACTGGGTTTGCCATCGCCGCTGCCTGTCTCTCCATTGCAGCCATCGTAGCGAAGGCAGGCGTTGGCGCGATGACCTGCGTCAAGCCGGAGGGCTTCGGCCAACGATTCGGCGAAGCTTTACAAGCCCACAGGGCACTGGTAAATTGCCGCCCCTGCCCATTGCGGCAGCCTCCCTGAGAGGGCATGTAGCTCAGTTGGTTAGAGCACCACCTTGACATGGTGGGGGTCGATGGTTCGAGTCCATTCATGCCCACCAATCCTTGCCGGATTGGTTATCTCATCTTTTTGTCATCACGACTAAAACACCGAATGCGAACCAGCTCACTGGCAATTGCCTTGCCGGGTGCTAGAATCCGTGCGCGTTTTTTATATCAATACCACGACAACCATGAGGATTATCCCGATGAAAACCGCCCTGAAATACCTGGCCCCGGTTGCCCTGCTGGCTGCTGCTACCTCTGCCAATGCCATAAACGTCTCGCCCTGCGCCGGTGGCCGCAGCGCGACCAGTTACTACATCGATTCCGTGGAAAAAGGCGCCAAGGTCAAGATCACCCTGCAGGGTGCCGGCGCGGTGACCCTGCCGAATGCCGCCCTGACCGGCGATTCACCCGTTGGCCAGGATTTCATGCTGAATGCTGACTGCACCTTTGTCAGCTATATCTACACCACCAGCACCGAAGGCCGCACCAACCTCTACACCATCACCGGCAGCTGGTTCTATCCCGCTGAAAGCAAGCTGATCTATTTCACACTGGACGGTGATATCAGCAAGGGCGCTGAGGTGGATCCGGAAGCGACCACCTGGGGTCGGCTGTTTGCCGGCGGCTTGGGCATCCCGGCCGTGATGCATGAGCTGTTCCCGGCCAAAGTGTCTGCCTACGACGTGATCTACCCGTCAGTCAGTGTGAAAACCGGCACCATCCAGCTGAGCCCGGATGGCCAGTCAGCCAAGGCCACGATGAGCATCATCGGCAAGGGCGTGACGACCGACACGAAGTCCGTCCGCAAGGAAACCGGCTTCTCCTTCGGCTCGACCGTCAAGGCCACCGTGGTTGCCAACCCCACCTGATCCCGTCCGGACAGGAAGACCAGAAAGCCGCTTCCCGCAAGGGGGCGGCTTTTTTTACATGCCGTGATGGTGATGGCCACCGGGCAGCCACATCACAGCCACAGTCCACAGGCCACACAACAGCAACAACAGTGCCAGGCTGTAGCGCCAGGCCCTCTGCCGTGCCAACCGCTGCAATTGCCCGGCGAACATACCACTAGCCAGCAATGCCGGCGTGGTACCCAACCCGAAGGTTGCCATCAGCAAGGCTGACTGCAGGCCATCCGCCCGCGCCGCTGCCCAGGCCAGCGTGCTATAGACCAGCGCGCAAGGCAGCCAGCCCCACAACATGCCTAGCAGCAACACCTGCCACCACGCCGTGGCCGGTAGCAAGGGCCTGGCAAGGCGCTGGATTGGCTGCCACCAGCGTCCGCCCAGGCTCTCCAGGCGCAAGACACCGCTCCACAGCCCAGCCACATGCAAAGCCATGGCCACCAGCATCAGACCGGCGATGGTGCGCAAAACCGGCGCCAGCAGCGGATGCATGTGCAAGGTATGTTTCAGCGCAGCACCAAACAGCAGCGCCAGCAGCGTGTAGGTGAAGATACGGCCGAGGTGGTACAGCAGCAGTGCCAGCGCGGGACGCGGGTATTGCTGCAGGCCGAGGGCGCAGGCGATCCCGCCGCACATGCCGAGGCAATGGCCGCTGCCGGCCAGTCCCAGCAGGAAGGCGGCCCCTAGCGAAGGAAACCAGTCACCGCCCACGGCCGGTCTCCTCACTATCCGGGGCAGCATCTCCATTTGCGGGCCGGGTGGGCTCGTCATGCAGGATGCGCCGCGCCTCGCGGTCAAGGTCATCGAATTGGCCCGAGCGGCTTGCCCATAGCCATGCCGCCACCGCAACGGCACAAAACAGGATTGCCACCGGCACGATGAGATAAAGACTGGCCACTGCGCTGATCTCCGCTTGCTTGCTGCCGGCCATTATCGGCCAGCCTGCGGGAAATGCCATGACACAGGTCGGCTTTGCCTTGCGGCATGTTGTCGCAAGCAGCACAGTCGTCGCGGTTGCATGGGCGGGAGCCATGCCGCAAGATGAGGCACGACCCCATTCACTAGTGCCGTGTCCCGTCCAATCGCCCTATTTCCCTGGCACTGGTTGCCACCGCTGTGCACGCTGGCACTGGTGCTGCTGCTGCACGTCGATGTGCCCTACCACGACCAGTGGGACCTGTTGCCGCTGCTGGATGCAGCGCTGCGCAACGAGTTCCGCTGGGCAGACCTGCTGCAACCGCACAACGGCCACATCCTGCTGCTGCCGAAACTCGTCATGCTCGCACTGGCATTGCTGACGCAGTGGAACACGCTCGCGGAAGTGCTGTTCGGCTTCCTGTGCATGCTGGGCAGCTGGCGGCTGATACAGGCCATGGCGGCACAGCTGCTCTCACGCCCGCTGCTGCTGAGTGAAAAAACCGTCCTGTCACTGCTGGTGTTCAGCTGGAGCCAGGCGCAGAACTGGCTGTGGGGCTGGCAATTGCAGATCCCGCTGGCGCTGTTGCTGTTGTTATGCGGCTTTGCTGCATTACAGCGAATACGCCATGACGGCACAGCCATCCTGTTGGCCGCACTGTGCGGTACAGCGGCGATGCTGAGCTTTGCCGGCAGCCTGCCATTCTGGGTCGCCGTGCTGCCGCTGCTGTGGCAACGCCGGCGCTGGCTGGTCATCCCCTGGCTGCTGCTCTGCTGCCTGCTGTTGTTTGCCTATGCCAGCATTGCCGGCATGGCTGATGCTGGCGATGCTGCTGCAGCACTGCCAGATGCCAGTGAGATCCTGCGCCACCTGCGCAATACCCTGGCACTGCTGGGCAACCTCGTCGCGCGCTTCAACTTCAATGCCGCCATTGTGGCCGGCTTCTGCGGGGTTGCACTGTTGCTGTGGCAGGCCTGGCTACGCAGCGCCACCGTACGCGCGCTCAGCCTGTCAGTGTTGCTGTTTGCTGCAGGCACGGCCTTGCTGGTATCCCTGACGCGCAGCGGCCTCGGCGACGAGCAGATGCTCGCCAGTCGCTACGGCACGCTGACCTTGCCTTTCTGGGTGGTGCTTGCAGTGCTGCTCAGCGATGCCATCCACAGCAAAGTGCAGCCAATGCGCTTGGCGATTGCCGGCTGTCTGCTGTTCAGCCTGCTGGCCAGCCAGGCCTACAGCTGGCAGGACTTCTACCAGCTGCACCGCCGGCTCGAGCGCGGCGCTGTCGCTCTGCAACAGATCGATACAGAACAGGGCCGGAAGTTGCTGCCGGTGATCAACCCGCGCAGCGATCGTGAGCGCGCGCTGCAGGAGGTGCTGCTATTGCGCCAGTACCGACTTAGCGCTTTCCGCGATAACGCGCCCTGAAAGCGAGCCACGCCCAGCGCAGGAACACGCCGCGTGCACGTTCGGCAAAACCGTCTGGCCAGCCCTGGCCGTCGGGTTCCGGGGTATAACACCACCGGTAATAGATGGCCGACAGCTCCTCGAACAGCTGTGACCCGGGCAGACCAGCGTCGGCAACCCTGGCTGCAAACTGCAGCGGTGTCTCGCCGGGCTGCCGGCTGACACCGCAGTGGCCAGCCAGGTCGCACAGGTAGCGGTAAATCCGTGTGACATGCGGCTCCTGCCGCGCTGTGTATTCGCGCCACAACAGGTACAGCAACAGCAGCACGAACATCAACATCGTGCCAATACCTACCCACAGCAAGATGTGCCACGGCGACGACAAACCCAGCTGTTGCAACAACTGCCGCTGGCCATCCCCTTCATAGCCCAGCACCCAGCGCGCCCACAAGTAGTCGAGCCGGTCCAGCGAGAGCCGCAAGTTGTTCAACCAGG
>CALMIC010000103.1 GCA_937864065.1 uncultured Cellvibrionales bacterium
CGGGCGACTGGCGCCAGTACCGCGCTTACCAGCCCGATACCCTCACGCAGCGCGCTGTCGACACTATCCATGCCAATGCGCAACAGCCACAGCCTTGGTTGCTCTGGTTCGCCACGCCGCTGGTGCACGGCCCGCTGCACGCCGTGCCGGGCCTCGCGGCTGATGCGGGTGAGGATGAGAAATACCGCGCGATGGTGCGGCACCTTGATGGCAACATCGGCCAGCTGCTGGCGGCGCTCGAAGCCTCGGGCCAGCGCGACAACACCATCATCATCTTCCTCAGCGATAATGGCGCGCCAGCGAAGCGCAGTGGTAGCAATGCCGGTTTTTCCGGCGGCAAGGCGCATTACAGCGAAGGTGCTGTGCGCACGCCAATGCTGTGGGTGGATCCGCAGCGGGTGTTGCCAGGTTCGCTGGACGAGCGCGCCACCAGCATAGTCGATATTTTCCCGACGCTCGCTGCACGCATCGGCAAGCCGTTGCCGTTCAGCACGGATGGCGTCGACATGAACAGACTCGACAGTTTCGCTGCACTGCGCCAGCGCGAGCTGTTCTGGTTGTCGCGCGGCAGTGCTTCAGTGTTGTCGGCAGACAAGCGCTGGCGGCTGGTGCAGGAATGGGTATTCCGCGAGCCACAGGCCATGCGCCTGTCGCGCATTGACGGCGGCACGGAGCAGGACCGCAGTTCGGAACGCTATTGGCGCTTTGGACTGGTGGCCGGCTTGCAGGAACAGCTTTCCCGCTGGGTCGATGAAGTCAGCAGCACAGCTGTCACGCTGGAGCCGATGGTGCTGGGCGTGAAAGTCACCGGCAACGACTTCCTGCGCACGCCGTTGCGCGAGTGGGATTTTTTTGTCGCTGTGACACCGCCGGTCGAACAGCAAGGTGAGCAAGTACTGGCGGAACAGGCTGGCGTATGGTCGCTGTTGTACCGGCCTGCACAGCAGCAGTTGCAGGTGACGATGCACGGCCACGTGTGGAACGTGCCGCTGGCGCTGCCGCAGGGCTGTGCCTTGCTCGGCCTCAACGCCGATATCTACGACCGCTACACCAACACCGGTGACACCCAGTACCCGACGGAATTGCGCCTGACGGTCAATGGCCGCGAGCTGGCGCGCACCGAATGGCAGATAGACTCGCTGGCCAACACCACCATTGCCGAGCCGACCTGGCTCGGCGTTTCCGCCAGCGGTGACCGCGTCTGGCGTGGCCAGCAGTCGCTGCCGGCCTTTTTCCATCGTGCGGATGTCGTCGGCGAGTGGCCGTATTTCATCGACACTGCGCGCCTGCAGCAACGCTTGTGCGCACAACTGGCGCGTTGATCAGCCCTTGCCGCTGAAACCGGCGGGCAGGCTGCGGATGTAGATGTCCTGCTGCGGGAACGGAATCTGGATGCCTGCCATTTCCAGCTGTTTGTACACACCTACACACAGGCGGCTCGTCACTTCGTTCAGGATCTCGCCGCTGGTGACCCAGGCCTTCAGTTCGAAGTCCATGCTGTTCGCACCGAAGCGCAGGAAAAAGGCTGTCGGCTCAGGATCACTCAGTACTTCTTCTTCAGCGCGCGCGCTGGCAATGAGAATGCGGATGACCTTGTCCGGATCAGAGCCATAGGCCACACCCACCGGGATGGTGATGCGGCGTTGCTGGTCGGAGTGCGTCCAGTTGATGACTTGGGCTGATACCAGCTGGCCGTTCGGCACGATGACTTCCGCGCCGTCAAAGGTGCGCACCACGCTGGAACGCAAGCCGATATGGATCACGCGGCCGTTCACGTTGCTGCACTGGATAATGTCGCCCTGCTTGATGTGTTGCTCGAACAGCAGGATGAGTCCCGACGTGAAATTGTTCACCACATCCTGCAGGCCGATACCGATACCGACGCCGAGCGCGCCGGCCATGATGGCCAGTTTCGACATGTCGATGCCGGCGGCACTGATCGCCAGCATGAAGCCGACCAGGATGATCGCGTAATGCATCAGCGTCGCGATGGCATCCGGCACACCGCGCGCGAGTTTCGCGCGCGGCGCGATGTCCTCGATGAAGATGAAGCGCAGCAGCTGCGAGATCTTGAATGACAGCCAGATGGTCACCACCACGGCCAGGATATCGCCAGCTGAAATGGCCAGGTTGCCTACGGTGAGCTGGCTGTTCAGTGCGTTGCGGATGAATGCCCACAGCGGTTCGGCGAGCATGAACTGGTTCAGGGTGAAGTGCAGCCATGCCAGTGTGCAGACGATAGCGGCGAGCTTGCCGATGCGGCCGACCAGCAGTGGCCGGTTGCGGCTGACCATCTCGCTGCTGGTGGAGTAGGGCAGGTAGACGGCTGCCACCGCGAGGTCGCCGAGGATGCCGGCCACCACCACCATGCACAGCCCGGCATAGGCCGAGTTGGCGACGCCGGTGATGAGGAACTGTGCCAGCGTGGCAGCACCTGCCAGGCCGCCGATGAGGGCGACCAGCGCTGCCAACAGTGCCAGCCAGAGTGCGCCGCGCAGTGAGCGCCAGAACAGCGAACTGCGGTCGTCGGAGGCGGCCAGCTTTTTCAGGGCGTGCAGGCACACAGCGAAACTGATCGCGGCGCAGCTGGCCATCCACAGCCGCTGCACGGCCGGGATGGCCTCCGTCAGCACGGAGAGGTTGTTGATGGCAAAGAACAGCGACACCAGCCACGACAGCGGGTGCACGATGGGTGGCAGGCGTGACAGGCCCAGCCGCACCACCGGGATGAACAGCAGCAGCGACAGGGTGCTGTACACCAGCTGTGGCGGTTCGGGGTAGATGGCCAGTGCCAGTGCCACGCTGGTGGCCACGGTGGTGGACAGCGGCCGGTCGATCAGAGGCAGGCGCAGGCCGAGTCCCATCTGGCCGGCCTCCATGCGCTGGCGCCGCACCCGCAAGCGCCACAGGAATACCAGCATGCCGACAGTGGCGGCAGCGATCAGCACGGCCCGCAGCGGGAAACGCGCCAGGTAGTGGCCGGCCAGTTTCACCTGCAACTCGATGGCCTTGCGCGTGCCCTCGCTGATGCGGAAGTCTTCATGTGGCAGCTCCCACAGTGGCGGCTGCAGGCTGGTCAGCAACTGCTTGCGCAGGCTGGCTTCCACCTGGCGCAGCGTCATCTGCTGCTCTTCGGCCACATCGAGCAGCTCCTGCCACTGCTTGGATACGGCCAGCGCCTCCTGCAGCGGTGTGGTCAGCTGCTTGCGCACACTGTTCAGGTCACTGCTGGCCTTGCGCTGATTCTTGCTGCCATCGCTGAGGCCGCTGTTGCCCTCGACCTGCTGCTTGATCTTCTGCCAGCGCTCGTCTTCCTGGGCCACCTGTGCCAGGCCGGCCTCCAGTGCAGCGGCGCGTTGCTTGGTGGCCTGCTGGTCGCGTTCCAGCTGCTCGCGCAGGTATTGCCATTGCGTCTGGCTGGCCTTGAGCTGCTCGGCACTGGTCTTGTGTTCCTGCAGCAGTTGCTCGGTATCGCGCCGCAGTGACTTCACCTGTTCGCGGGCCAGGCTGAGCTTGTCCTTCAGCTCCTCGAATTCCAGCGGTTGCACGGCGAGCTGCTTCATCTGTTCCAGCAGCTTCTCGGTCAACAGCGATTGGTCGGCAATCTGGGTCAGCGTCAGGGTGTCGGTAGCGGGAGCCGTAGCGTCCGGGGCAAGGGTACTGGCGGGGGGCGCGTCTTGCGCGTGCACGAGCCCGGCCAGGCAGGCAAGCAGGAAGGTGAGGCAGAGGGCGGGCAGGGTGTGGCGCGGCATGGCAATCTCGCAGCGGGTGCTGCTGTCAGTCTCCAAAGGGCTGGATTGTAGCAGCAGCCGTTGGTCGGGCGGTGGTGCGGCTGTCCGGCCATGCTTGAGCTGTGGCCCGGGTTCTGGAATAGTCAGGTAAACGTCCATCCAGCAGGGTCTTTGCCGCCATGTTGCACGCTATCCGTTTGCTTTCCCGTCCCTTGCTGTTCGTGCTGGCGGTTGCCGCTAGCTTGCCGGCACAGGCAGTTGAACCACAGCTCGCGGCCGGTGGCGACCACAACTGCCTGCTCGATGCGACGGGCGTGCATTGCTGGGGTGACAATTCGCTGCAGCAGAACAAGGTGCCGTTGCTGGCCGACCCGGAATCTGTGGCGACCGGCGGCAAGTACGCCTGTGCCATTGATGGCGGTGCGCTGAAGTGCTGGGGCGATATCGCCGCGTCGTCGCTGCCGGTGGTCGAAAACGCGCAGTTGCTGGCACTGGGGCCGGACAACGGCTGTGTGCTGGATGACAACGGCACCACCTGCTGGGGCAAGAACAATTCCCAGCTCAGCAGTGTGCCGGCCTCGGTCATCAACCCCAGCCGGCTGACTATCGGCGCCAGCCATGCCTGCGCCCTGGATGCCAGTGGTGTGGAGTGCTGGGGCAAGCCGAAAGGGCAGGATGACTTCAACCAGGAAGTGGTGCCGGCAATGACCAGCCCCACCGAGGTGGTAGCCGGCCATTTCCATACCTGTGCGCTGCATGCCGGGGGTGTCACATGCTGGGGCAAGAACACTGACGGCCAGGCCAGCGTGCCGCCAATGATCAACCCGTTCGCACTGGCTGCCGGCGCCAGCCATACCTGCGCCATTGATGATGGCGGTGTGCAGTGCTGGGGTGACAACAGCTTCGGCCAGACTATTGTGCCGCCACTGACCACGCCGGTTGCCATTGCTGCAGGCGCCAACCATACCTGCGCGCTGGATGACAGCGGCGTGGTCTGCTGGGGCGATGAAAGTGCCGGCCAGCTGGATGCACCGACGCTGTCCGCGCTGGTTTTCAGCGGGCAGCTGGCAAAGGATTACCTTGGCACTGCGGTGGCCTATGCCGGCGATGTCGACAATGATGGTGTTGGCGATGTGCTGGTCGGCTCGCCGCGTTACGATGCGCTGGTGCCGACCACCACAATGAAGATTGCCGATGCCGGCCGTGCCGTGGTCATCTCCGGCGCTACCGGCGCTGAGTTGTTTGCGTTGTACGGCAGCAAGGCGACAGACTATTTTGGCAGCAGCGTTGCCGGTGTCGGCGATATCGACAACGACGGCCATGACGATATCGCCATCGGTGCCAGCAAGGCGGATACCGCGACACTCGTCGATGCTGGCTGTGTCTATGTCTTTTCCGGCGCCTACACCGCTGGCGATGATCCGCTGATGACAGTCTGTGGCGAGCGAGCGAAGCAGCAGTTCGGCAACGCGATTGCCGCAGCAGATGTGGATGGTGACAGCGTGCCCGATCTCATCCTCGGTTCTTATCTTGATGACCGCTACGACACGGTCAGCGGCAAACTGCTGCTGAAAGATGCCGGCAGCGTGACGGTGTTGTCCGGTGCCGACCGGAGCGCGCCTTACACGCAACTGATGAAAATTTACGGCGACAGCGCTGGTGACTGGGCCGGTTTTGCTGTTGCTGCCGGTCTGGTAGACGGTGACAGCCTGCTGGATGTGATTGTGGGTGCGCCGAAGGATGATGTTGTGCTGCCTGCTGTGGCCACACTGAAAGATGCCGGTTCGGTGAAAGCCTACGCCGCCACCTATAGCGACGGGGATCCGGCCCTGTTCTCGGTGCATGGTGACAGCGCGGGCGACTGGGCCGGTTATGCCGTGGCAGCTGCTGATGTGGATGGCGATGGCCGCGATGAGGTCGTGGTGGGTGTGCCGCGCGATGATTATGTCGACGAGGCCAGCGGCATCACGTTGAAGGACAGTGGCAGCGTGCGTGTATTCGAGGAAACCGGTGTGGAACGGTTGGCCTCAAAGGCAACCGGTGTGCCGCAGGCGAAGGGATTCCTCGGCTGGTCGGTCGCCGTGACCGGCAATGTGGACAATGACGGGAATGACGATGTCATCGCTGGTGCATGGCAGTACGATGTGCCGAACCCTGCCATCACCGGCAAACTGCTGAAGAATGCCGGCCGGCTGTATGCCTTCGGCGGCGGCACGGGGGCGGTATTGCTGGCGGTGGATGGTGATGGAGCGGCCGATGCATTCGGTGCCGCCGTCGCTGCCGGCGATGTCACCCAGGACGGGGTGACGGATTTCATCGTCGCTGCGCCCCGCGATGATCGTGTCACGCTGTCAGCTACCGGCAAGGCAGTGCTGGTGAAGGATGTGGGCCGCGTAACGGTCTACTCCGGTAAATCTGCGCTGCCCTGAGTTCGCTGCTATGACTTGGCGGTTGAATCCGTTGCTGCTGTGCCTGTTGCTGTCGGCTGCAGCGCCGGTTGCGCAGGCTGACCCGGCTTTCCGTGCCTGGGTCGTCAACTTCTGTCGCGAGGCCGTGGCGCAGGGTGTGACAGCAAAGACCTGCGACGATGCGTTCCGCGATGTGCAGGCGCCCGATGCCACTGTGCTGGAGAAAGCGGCCTACCAGCCGGAGTTCAAGGCCGAGGCGTGGGAATACCTGGATGCACGCGTCAACGAGCGCGCCATCGCCACCGGGCGGGAAAAACTGCGCGAGCATGCCGAACTGTTGCAGCAGATCGAACGCGAGACCGGTGTGGAACGCCAGGTGCTGCTGGCGATCTGGTCGATGGAATCCGGTTACGGTGCGGCCTTGCAGGACCCGAAAAGACTGTATTACCTGCCGCAAGCGCTTGCCACGCTCGCCTATGCCGACAGCAAGCGTGCCAGCTACGCACGCTCGCAACTGTTCGCGGCGCTGAAGATCCTGCAGCGCGGCGATGTGGCTCGCAGCGATTTCTACGGCTCCTGGGCTGGCGCGATGGGCCACACGCAATTCATTCCCACCAGCTACCTCAGTTACAGCGTGGACGAGGATGGCGATGGCAAGAGCGATATCTGGCATTCGGTGCCCGATGCGCTGGCGACCGCCGCGCGCCTCTTGCAACGCAACGGCTGGCGTAGCCAGGAGCCGTGGGGCTACGAGGTGATCCTGCCGCCCGGTTTTAACTTCGATGAATCCACCCGCACACTCGCTGAATGGCAGCATGCCGGTGTGAAGCCGGTCGGTGGCCGCATCTTCCCCGACGGCAGCCGCAAGGCGGAACTGCGTGCCTTCCAGGGCGCGAACGGGCCGGCGTTCCTCGTGATGAAAAATTTCTTCGTGCTGAAGGCCTACAACAACGCCGACAAATACGCACTGGCGGTGGCGCTGCTCGCTGACCGCATTGCCGGCAAGCCGGCACCGCTGCGCGACTGGCAGCGGCCTTACACGCCGTTGACGATCGCCGAAGCCGAAGAGCTGCAGCGCTTGCTGGCGGCGCAGGGTTTCTACAGCGGCGAGATCGACGGCAAGATCGGCGACGAGTCGCGCCGTGCGATCCAGCGCTTCCAGGCCAGCCGTGGCGAACCGCAGACGGGCTATCCTTCGCAGGAAGTGCTGCTTACACTGCGAGCTCGATAAACGCCCGCAGATGTTGCCGTGAAGCCTGCACCCCCTGAACAAACCGTAGACGTGGTGGTCGTTGGCAGTGGTGCCGGCGGCATGACGGCGGCCATCACCGCGCATGACCACGGCCTGCAAACCCTGCTGATCGAGAAGTCGCCGCAGTTCGGCGGCACCTCTGCCTTGTCCGGTGGCGTGATCTGGGTGCCAGCCAACCACCTGATGCCGAAAACCGGCATTGCCGATTCTGCAGCGGAAGGCCTTGCCTATTTGCAGGCGCTGACCTGTGGCGAGGTGCCGCCAGCGAAGCTCGAAGCCTACCTGCGCCATGCACCGGCGATGGTGCACTATCTCGAGCAGCGCAGCTGCCTCAGTTTCCATCCGGCCGATGTCTATGCCGATTATTACGAGCACCTGCCCGGTTACAAACCCGGTGCGCGTTCGCTCGACCCGAAGCCGTTCAGCCTGCGCAAATTGGGCCGGCATGCCGGCGAGATCCGGCCGCCGCTGACCAGCGGCATCTTCGGTCGCCTGACGATGACGGCGATCGAGGCACACAACATCATGCAATCCGATACCGTGCGCAACCTGTTCATCCTCTGGCGCCTGCTGCTGCATTTCATCGACATTCCCTCGCGGCTGCGCGGCAAGCGCGACAACCGGCTGGTGCTCGGCCAGGCGCTGGTCGGCAGCCTGCGTGCGTCGATGCTGCAGCGCAAGATCCCGCTGTGGCTCAACTGCGGGCTCGATGAACTGCTGCTGGAAAATGGCCGCGTGTGCGGTGTGCGCGCCACGCGCGACGGGCAAGCGGTGACGATCCGTGCGCGCCGGGGTGTGATCCTCGCCTGTGGCGGTTTTGCGCGGAATGCAGCGCTGCGCCAGCAATACCAGCAGCAGCCGATCGGCGGTGACTGGACCAGCGCCAACCCGTATGACATGGGCGATGGCATCGTGGCCGGGCAGGGCATTGGCGCGCAGCTCGCGTTCATGCACTGCGCGTGGTGGAGCCCGAGTGTGATCCTGCCGAACGGCCAGGCCGAGGCGTTGATCATCGGCAAGTCATTGCCGGGCTGTATTTTCGTCAACCAGGCCGGTCAGCGTTTCGCCAACGAGGCCGCGCCGTATGAGGATGTGGTGAAAGCGCAGTACCGTGCACACGCAGCGTCGCCGTCGATTCCCTGCTACATGATCATCGACGGTCGCTACCGCCATCATTACACACTGGCCAACGGCCGAATTTATCCCGGCAAGATGCAGCCGGACCACAAGATCCCGCAGGAATTCCTCGACGCCGGTTTCTTTGTCAAAGCCGATACGCTGGCGGAACTGGCGCAAAAAACCGGCATCGACGCGGCCGGCCTGCAAGCGACGGTCGAGCGCTTCAACCGTTTTGCCGAACAGGGCAAGGACGAGGATTTCGCGCGCGGCGAAACGGCGCAGGATCGCTACTACTCCGACCCGAACACCGGTTACCCGAACCCGACGCTGGCGCCGCTGCGTGAGGCGCCGTTCTATGCGATGAAGATCTGGCCGGGAGACCTCGGCACCAAGGGCGGCCTCAAAACGGATGAGTATGCGCGCGTGCTCGACTGCAACGAGCAGCCCATTCCCGGCTTGTATGCCACCGGCAATGCCAGTGGTTCGGTGATGGGCAACAGTTACCCCGGTGCCGGTTCGACGCTGGGCCCGGCGATGACCTTCGGCTATGTCGCCGCGCTGGACCTGGCCGGGCGGCTCAAGCCAGCGCCTTCCACAGGTTGAACACGCTCAGGCTGCTGATCAGCACGCCGACAATCACGAGCAGGGCGCGCGCCGGCAGGTGGCGGCACAACCAGGCGGCAAACGGCGCGGCGAACAGGCCGCCGATGACCAGCCCGGCAATCACTTGCCAGTGGGTAAAGCCGACCAGCACCGCGAAGGTCACACCGCTCGCGATGGCGAGGAAGAATTCCGCCGCGTTGACCGAACCGATGGTGGTGCGCGGGTCCATGCCGCTGCCGAGCAGCGAGGTGGTCACCACCGGGCCCCAGCCGCCACCGCCCACGGCATCGACGAAACCGCCGGTCAGCGCCAGTGCCGGCACATGCTTCGGCGCTTCCGTGCGGTGCGCCTTCACGTGCCGCCACGCCTTGCTCAGGATGTACACGCCCATGCCGAGCAGGTAGGCCGAGATCCACGGCTTGATCGCGTCGCCATCGACGTTGGTCAGGATCCAGGCGCCGGTCAGCGCGCCGGCCACGCCGGGGATCAGCAACTGGCGGAACAGGCGCTTGTCGATGTTGCCGAAGCGCCAGTGCGACAGGCCGGAAAAGCCGGTGGTGAAGATCTCGGCGATGTGCACGGAGGCGGAGGCCACCGCCGGACTCACGCCGGAGGAGAGCAGGAAGGTGGTGGCGGTGATGCCGTAGGCCATGCCCAGTGCGCCGTCGATGA
>CALMIC010000104.1 GCA_937864065.1 uncultured Cellvibrionales bacterium
GCAGGACAGGTTTTGCATGTTCATGGCGCGGCTGTGCGCGCCTTGACGCGCAACCGCACCAGGTATTCGATCAAACCCAGCGCGCCCATCAGCAGGTAGGCAACCAGGTCGTTGTAGAGCGTCCACGTCGCCATGCTGGCGTAGATGGCGGTGTAAAAAGCGATGGATCCGTTCAACACGAAGAATGCACACCACACTTGCGTGACCTTGCGGGTGTAGGCAACGGCGACCGGCGACAGGTCAGGTTCCTTCAGGCGTGCAAAACGCTCGATCATCGGGGGTGGGTGGCGCAAGGTCAGTGCAAACGCAACCAGGCAAGTGAAGTTGATGACAACGGGAATCAGCCGCAATGCGCCGGCGTGATCCAGCACGACCGATGCCAGTGCGCAGGCCACGCTGAGTGCGATGGCGGGGTACAGCGCCCGGCCGGTATCATTCAGGCGTTGCTGCAACAGCAGCAGGCGCAGCAACAGCAGCACGGCAATCGCCAGCGCAACCCACTTGACCGGAAAATGCAACAGCCCGACATACACCAGCACCGGGTAGGCCAGTGCCAGCAATGCCAGCAGTGCTGTCGGCACGCAAGTGTTCCTTATTTCGTTGCCAGCAGGGCGACGACAATGTTGACGACATCGTCGACTGTGCGTGCGGTCTTGAATTCGTCCGGACCGATTTTCTGTCCGATCAGTTCCTGTACGTGGATGACGAGATCCACGGCGTCGATGCTGTCGAGATCCAGGTCTTCGTAAAGGTTTGCTTCCGGCGTGATCTTTTCGGCAGGAATCTCGAAATTGTCGAACAGGATCTGCTGCAGCTTCTTGTAGATGTCATCGCGGTTCATGTGAAAATCCGTGCAAGTGGTTCTGGGATGGCGGAAATGTCAGGGATAGTCGTGGTCAGTTTCGCTGGCTTTCGATAAAGGCGACCAGGGTATTGACCGAGGCAAAATGCTTGCGGGTGTCTTCGGAGTTGGCATCCAGCTTGATCTGGTATTTTTTCTGGATGTGCAGGCCGAGTTCGAGCGCGTCGATCGAATCGAGCCCCAGTCCGTCGACAAACAATGGCGCGGCATTGTCGATATCTTCCGGTGCCATGTCTTCCAGGTCCAGCGCTTCGATGATCAGTGTTTTCAGTTCCAGGGCAAGGTCAGACATGCATGGGTTTCCCGTAGTTATATAACAGTAGTAATTCAGCAGGAGTTATCTAGCAGTAGTAATCCAGCAGTTGCCGGTTCAGCTGCCGCGTTGCCAGCGACGGAGCTGTTCCCGTCTCCACCAGGTGGGCCAGCACCAGCGGCTGGCGGATTTCGACACGGAAGTGCGGTCGGCGAGCGGGTATTTTATACCAGGGCTCGCCTTTCAGCAGGGTCGGTGGATTGCAGCTGATATGCACAGGCAGGATGTCCACGTTGCAGCGCACAGCAATATTGGCCGCGCCGCGCTGGAATACCAGTGGTTGGCCGGGCGTGCTGCGTGTACCTTCGGGGAACACGATCAACGGGAAACCGGCAGCCATGCTTTCGCGACAGCGTGCGAGCATGGCATCGCCGTTGCTGTTGTCGGTGTAGCCGGTGGCGCGGATCACGCCGCTGACCAGGCTGCGGCGCAAGGCACCCTTGACCACGCAATCGCAATCCGGCAACAGCGAAATCAGGATCACCACATCCAGTAGTGACGGGTGGTTGGCGATGACCAGTTTGCCGGGTGCGTACTGCAGGTTTTCGCGCCCGACGATTTCCAGCGTCATCAGCCCCAGCTTCTGCATCTGCCAGAGATAGAAGCGGAACGTGTGGTGGATTATCCGCCTCGCCCGTGCGTTTTTCTCGAACTCGCTACCGGGCCGGCGCCGCACCCACGGCAGTGCGGTGATGGCGAGAATGAAACCGCCGACAAACAGGAAGCTGAAACAGTGGCCGGTACCCAGCACGCGCCACAGCCAGTCGAGGGCAATGCCGGCCCGTTGAGCGATCCGCTTCATCGCTGCACGGACCACTGCCAGCTGCTGCGTTCGCCGTGTGCGGTGACAGTCGTCGTGTCGCCGGCCAGCAGGCGCAATAACGCGAGACCGTTGCATTCCGGTGTGAGATTGTCAGTCGGGGTTTGTGCCACCCGTGCCATTGAGA
>CALMIC010000105.1 GCA_937864065.1 uncultured Cellvibrionales bacterium
AAGGTCTTGCCGCTGCGTGAGACGAGTTCGGCCACCAGCAGCCACGGGATCATGCCGGAATCACAGTAGGCAAAGTCGCGGAAGTAGTGATGTGCGCTCATCTCGCCACCGTACACAGCATCTTCCTTGCGCATGCGCTCCTTGATGAAGGCATGGCCGGTCTTGCTTTGCACCGCACGACCGCCGAACTCCTGGCAGATCGCTATCGTGTTCCAGGTCAGGCGCGGATCGTGCACGATGGCCGCACCCTTGTGTTTCAGCAGGAACGCCTCGGCGAGCAGGCCGACAACATAATACCCCTCGACAAAACCGCCCTTCTCGTCAAAGAAGAAACAGCGGTCAAAGTCGCCATCCCAGGCAATGCCCATGTCGGCACCGGATTTCTTCAGGGCATCGATGGTCGGACCACGGTTCTCTTCCAACAGCGGATTCGGCACACCATTCGGAAAGGTACCGTCAGGATTGTGGTGAACTTTCACCAGCTCGAAAGGCAAATGCTCTTCCAGCGCATCCATGACCAGGCCGGCACCACCGTTGCCTGCATTGATGACCAGTTTCAGCGGCTTCAATGCGCTGCGGTCAACATAACCGAGCAGGTGCTCGACATAGGCAGCACGGGTGGCCTCAACGCGGTAACTGCCCTGCTTTTCCGACGCAGCAAATACACCGCTTTCAGCCAGCGCCTGGATATCTTTCAGGCCGGTATCGCCACTGATCGGTCGTGAACCTTCGCGCACGAATTTCATGCCGTTGTAATCCATCGGATTGTGGCTTGCCGTGACAGCAATACCGCCATCAACACCGAGGTGGAAAGTGGCGAAATAGACTTCTTCCGTACCGCACAGGCCGATATCGATGACATCCGCACCCTGTTCGCGCAAGCCACGAACCAGCGCAGACGACAGTTGCGGGCTGGACAGGCGGATGTCGTGACCAACCACTACCGTCTTCGCACCAAGGAATTGTACGAATGCACGCCCGATACGGTACGCCACATCTTCATTGATCTGGTCAGGCACGCGGCCACGCACATCGTAGGCCTTGAAACAGTCGATCTTTATCTGGCTCATGTTCTGTCGATCCGCTACTCAGGCTTTCGGCTTGCGATAGATGTTTTCATAGACGTAATGTGTGGCATCGATAAATCCTTCCACACTTCCGCAATCATAACGCGTGCCCTTGAAGCGGTAGGCGAGCACCGCACCATCCTGTGCCTGTTTCAGCAATGCGTCGGTCAGCTGGATCTCACCACCCTTGCCCGGCGGGGTTTTTTCCAGGATATCGAAAATATCCGGTGTCAGGATGTAGCGACCGATGATCGCCATGTTGCTCGGCGCTTCCGACTGCTTGGGCTTCTCGACCATGTTGGTGACACGGTAGATACCTTCTTTCAGCTTTTCGCCCTCGACCACACCGAACTTCTCGATATCCGGG
>CALMIC010000106.1 GCA_937864065.1 uncultured Cellvibrionales bacterium
TTGGCCGGGTCCATTTCGCCCATGCCTTCGTATTTTTGCGGGATAACGATATCCACGCCGTAGATGTGGTCGCCGATGTGCTGGTCGATCCAGTCCAGTTCCTGCTTCAGCTGCTCCGGGGAGAAGCCGACGGCGCCGAGGACGCCGAGGCCACCGGCCTTGGAGACGGCAACGACGACGTCACGGCAGTGCGTGAAGGCGAAGATGGGCACCTGGATGCCCAGTTTCTTGGCAATAGCGGTTTGCATGGTGATGCTCCGTTAGGGTTGATAGGAAAGGTTAAAATTCGTGACCCGACATTATGGGGCAGCCCAGCACAGGAAGCATAGGGGGATTTACGGGGATAGCCGCAAAATCTCCCAGCCCTTGCTACGTTTTTCGTAGGCAAACCGGTCATGCAGGCGGCTCGGCCGGCCCTGCCAGAACTCGAAGCGGGCCGGAGCCACCCGCCAGCCACCCCAGTTGTCTGGGCAGGGGATCGGGCCATCGCCGAAACGGGCTTCGGCGTTGGCGAAGGCGCTGTCGAGCGTTTCGCGATCCGGCAGCACGCTGCTTTGTTGAGAGGCCCAGGCACCGAGCTGGCTCGCACGGGGCCGGCTGGCGAAATAGGCCTCGTCGGTGGCCCGGTCGGTGCGGCTGGCCGTGCCGCTCACAATGACCTGCCGGCTCTGCGTCAGCCACTGGAACAACAGTGACACCCGCGGGTTGCCCTGCAGGTCGGCCGATTTGTGGCTGGCCAGGTTGGTGAAGAAGGTGAAACCGGCCGGGCCATGGTCCTTCAGCAGCACCGTGCGCTGGGAGGGCTGACCACTGGCATCGACCGTGGCCAGTACCATCGCCGTGGGGTCGGGGATGCCCGGTTCGGCCAGTGCATGGGCCAGCCATTGCCCGAACTGGCTGAACGGGTCAGGTGCCAGGTCGGCGCGGCGCAGTTCGCCGTATTGGTAGTCGCGGCGGATATCGGCGGTTTTCATGCAGGGCAGTTCCCGGTGTGCAGGTTTGTCATGGCGCATTGCACCGTATGCGGTCTTGGGGTGCAATGGCCGGGATCAATAGAGGACAGGAATCCAGCCGATGGACAGTTTGTTGCAGCCACTGGTCAGCGCAGACGGCAGTCACGTGAGCCGTCGCGTGTTTCGCGACCCCTCGATCTACCGGCTCGAACAGCAGCGGATCTTTGCCCGCAGCTGGCTGTATGTGGCGCACGAGAGCCAGTTGCACCGGCCGGGTGATTTCCTCGCCAACTTCATGGGCGAGACGCCGGTCATCGTCGCGCGCGGCGATGATGGCCAGATCCACGTCTCGATCAACAGCTGTTCGCACCGCGGTGTGCCGGTGTGCCGCGCCGACCAGGGCAACGCCAGGCGCTTCGTTTGCCCGTACCACAACTGGTCCTACACCGTGGATGGCCGGCTCGTTGCCGTGCCGCAGGAGAAGAAAGTCTGCCAGACGCTCGACAAGGACAAGCTGGGCTTGAAGAAGGTGCCGCGCGTCGAGAGCTACAACGGCCTGGTGTTCGCCTCGCTGGATCCGGCGATCGAATCGCTCGAGAGCTATCTCGGCGACATGCGCTTCTACCTCGATTGCATGTTCGACCGTTATCCCGGCGGTGTTGAAGTGATCGGTACCGCGCACAAATGGCAATTGCGCGGCAACTGGAAACTGCCGGTGGAAAACCAGCTTGGTGACGTCGGCCACGGCCCGTTCCTGCACGGTTCGCTGCTGAAAAACACGCCGCAGGTGGAAGAACTCGAACGCTATGGCCTCAACGTCGTGCCGAAACCCGGGCACGGTGTGGCAGTGCGCCTGCTACCCGAAAGCGCGCCGGCGGCGCAATGCATGTGGGGAACCGACGGCATTGCAGCGTTTGACCCGGAGGTGCAGGCTTACCTGCTCGAACGCCAGCAAGCGGTGGCGGCGCGGCTCGGTGACGTGCGCGCCCGGCTCAAGCCACTGACGTACAGCATCTATCCGAACTTTTCCTACCTGTGGGGCAACAACACCATCCGTGTGAGCCATCCGCGCGGGCCGGATGCCGTCGAGTACTGGTCCTGGTGGGTGGTGGATGCCGACGCGCCGGAACACATCAAGCAGAAACTGCGTGTGAACTACACCTTCTTTTTCGGTCCCGGTGGTGTGCTGGAGCAGGAAGATGCGGAAGCGTGGTCGCAACAGGTCATCGGCAATGCCATCGAGGCGGCGGATGATGTGCCGTACTACTACGGCCTCGGTCTCGGAGAAGCAAAGCCGCATCCGGAGATACCCGGCATGATCGGTTCCTGCTATGACGAGCACTATGCGCGTGCGTTCTACATGCGTTGGCAGCAGGACATCGGCGCGGGCAAGACAGGAGCTGCACCATGAGCACGCCGGTTTCGCTGGAACAGCAGCACCGCATCAGCCAGTTCTATTATCGTGAGGCGCGCCTGCTCGACGAGCGCCTCTACCAGCAGTGGCTCGCACTGCTCAGCGATGATGTGCTGTACACAATCCCTGCCCGCCATACGCCGATGCTGGATCCGTCACTGCGGGAAACGGAAGCACTGCTGAACCTGCAACAGGAAACCGGTAGTGGCCTCGCGCCGCCATTGCGCGATGACAGCAAGCTGACGCTCGGTATCCGCGTGATGCGCGCCTACAAGATGAATTCCTGGAGTGACAACCCGCCGGCGCGCACTCGGCGCTTTGTCAGCAACATCGAGGCCTATGTAGTCGATGGCGGTTTCGAGGTCTACAGCAACCTGTTGCTGTATTACAGCCGCTACGGGCAGGACAACCATCTCTACAGCGGCCGGCGCCATGACCGCCTGCGCGAGACAGCCGACGGCTTGCAGATCGCAGCGCGTGAAGTGTTGCTGGATACCAATGTGGTGACGGGGCCTTCCGTCGGCCTGTTTTTCTAGGCATGACCTGTGGCGATGAGCGGAATGAGTGAGACACAGTGGCAGCTGGAGCAGGACGGCGACAAGCTGGTGCTGCGCTTTGCCGGCAGCTGGCTGCTCGGCGGTACTGCACCGGCAGCTGAATCGCTGTTGGCACGGCTGGATGGCAGTGTGGCGGCGCTGGTGCTGGATATGAGTGGCGTGACGCACTGGGATTCGCTGCTCGCGAGTACGGTGCTGCGCCTGCAGCGCCATTGCGAGGAACGCGGCATCCGCTGCGATGCCAGCCGCCTGCCCGAGGGCCTCACAGCGATGCTGGCACTGGCCAATGCTGTGCCAGCCGAACCTGCGGCAAGGGAAGGTCTCCTTGGGTGGGGTGCTTCCATCCTGCTGGTATTGCGTCAGGTCTGGCTCTCCGCCACTCGCGCGCTGGGTTTTACGGGTGAGGTGCTGTTGTCGCTGTGGCGCCTGCTCGGGCGGCGCGCCCATTGCCGCGCGCGTGATTTCTGGTTCTTCGTCGGCCAGAACGGCCCTGCCGCGCTCGGCATCATCTCACTGGTGAGTGTGCTGGCCGGTGTCATCCTTGCCTATCTCGGTGCCGTGCAGCTCAAGCAATTCGGCGCGCAGGTGTATGTCGCCAACCTCGTCAGCATTGGCATGACGCGCGAGATGGGCGCATTGATGGCCGGCATCATCATGGCCGGTCGCACC
Source organism: uncultured Cellvibrionales bacterium (assembly GCA_937864065.1). Classification (GTDB taxonomy): domain Bacteria; phylum Pseudomonadota; class Gammaproteobacteria; order Pseudomonadales; family UBA7239; genus UBA7239. The sequence continues at coordinate 3,594 of CALMIC010000106.1, forward strand.
GGTGCGGCCTATGCGGCACAGCTCGCCACGATGCAGGCCAACGAGGAGGTGGATGCGCTGAACGTTATGGGCATCAATCCGGTCGATTTCCTGGTGTTGCCGCGCCTGCTGGCCCTGGTGTTGGTGTTGCCGCTGCTGACGCTGTATGCGGATGTGCTCGGCATGGTTGGCGGCGCGCTGATTGCCGGCACGATGGACATCGGCCTCACGCAGTACATTGTGCAGACGCAGGCATCGATCTCGCTGCAATCGTTGGCGGACGGCCTGTGGAAGAGCCTGGTGTTTGCCTGGCTGATCGCCCAGGCCGGTTGCTACTGCGGCTTGCAGTCCGGGCGCAGCTCGACCGACGTCGGTATTGCGACGACGCGCGCCGTTGTCAGTTCGCTGGTCGCCATCATCATTGCCGACTCGCTACTCAACGTGCTGTATGACCGGCTGGGAATCTGAGATGGACGCGCCGGTACACGTGCAAGTGGAAGGGCTCACGCTCGGTTATGGCGAACGCGTGGTGCTGCGCGATATCCATTTCGCGATCCGCCGCAGCGAGGTGTATGTCGTGATGGGCGGTAGCGGCTGCGGCAAGAGCACCCTGTTGCGCAGCATGATCGGCCTGCTCACGCCGCTGGCTGGCCGCATCGCCTACAGCGGCCGCGACTACTTTGCCGCCGGCGACGACGAGCAACGCGCGATCCGCCGGCACTGGGGTGTGTTGTTCCAGGGCAGTGCGCTGTTCAGTGCAATGACGCTGGCCGAGAATGTCGCCTTGCCATTGCAGATGTATACCCGACTGGGCGAGCGCGCTATCCGTGACGTGGTCGAGTACAAGCTCGCGCTGGTCGGGCTGGCCGGTTTCGGCGATTACCTGCCGGCAGAACTCAGCGGCGGCATGCAGAAACGCGCCGGCCTGGCCCGGGCGCTCGCGCTGGATCCGGACATCCTGTTCTTCGACGAACCATCGGCCGGCCTGGATCCGCTCAGTGCGCGCCGGCTCGACGAGCTGATCCTGCGCATCCGCGACACACTCGGCTCGACGATCGTCATCGTCACGCATGAACTGGCCAGTATTTTTGCGATTGCCGACCGCTGCCTGTTCCTCGATGCCGCTGCCCGCAGCATGCTCGACGAAGGCCCTCCGTCAGCGTTGCGTGACCACAGCCCGCACGCGCAGGTGCGCACTTTCCTGAACCATGGCATTCCGCTACGCTCGCTGCAGCAAAGCCATGCCACGTTGATACCAGCCATGCCAGAAGCCCCGGAGAGCAACCCATGAGCCAGCGCGCCAACCCGGTGGCCATCGGCCTGTTTTTTGCCATTGCCATCGCCTTGCTGGTCGGCGTGCTGTTTTTCTTTGGCGGTGGTGACCTGTTGCGCAAGCACCAGCGTTTCGTCGTCTACTTTGACGGTTCGATCACCGGCCTGCGCGTCGGTGCGCCGGTGAGTTTCCAGGGCGTGCAGATCGGGCAGGTAGCCGATATCCATCTCGGCATATCGGCCGATGGCGGCGATATCGTCATCCCGGTGCTGGTCGATATTGATCGCAAGCAGTTCCCGGAACTGGCTGATAACACAAATGGTGTGCGCGACCGGCTCATCGAACGCGGTCTGCGTGCACAGCTGAAGTTGCAGAGTGTGCTGACCAGCCTGTTGTTCATTGAGCTGGATTTCTATCCCGGTTCGGCATTGCGCTACCGCGCAGTAAACGGGGATTACACCGAGTTGCCCACGGTGCCTACGCCGCTGCAGGCGCTATTGCGCAATGTCGAGAGCCTCAACATCAACGAGCTGATCCATGCCTCAAACCGCGCTGTTGCCGGTATCGACAAGCTGGTCAACCATCCGGATGCTGCCGGTTCGCTGGTGGCGCTGCGCCAGCTGTTGCAGGATGCGGATGCTGCCGTTGTGCGTTTTGATCGCGAGGCTGTGCCAGCCTTGCAGGACTTGCGCAAGACACTGGCGCGCGTGGAGTCGCTGTCGGCGGCGTTGCAAAAGGATTACCCGGCAGTATCGGCCGACTTGCAACGCACCTTGCAGGACCTGCGTAGCGCGCTGGGGCGCTTTGATGCGGTGACAGCCGAAGCGCAGTTCCTGCTGTCGGAAGATTCCGCCCTCTACCGCGATGTGCAGCAAGCGGCGAGGGATGTGTCCAACGCTGCGCGCAGTGTCGATGCCATGGGTGACACTATCAGCCGCGAACCGGAAGCCCTGCTGCGTGGCAAATCAACACCCGCCGAGGAGAAATGAGCATGCGTTCCCTGCAACTGCTGTCACTGGTTGCCTTGTGCCTGTTGCAGGCCTGCACGCATTCGCCAGCGCCGCGCTATTACCTGTTGCAGATGAGTGGAACGCAGCCGGCTGGCCAGGCTTGCCGTGCCGGCCGTATAGGCCTTGGCGATGTGCAATTGCCGGCTTATCTCGATGCCTTGCCGCTGGTGCGGCGGCAGGGCGTGCAGTTACTGCGCGATGACTACCAGCGCTGGGCCGAACCGCTGGCCGATGGTGTGCAGCGGGTGATGCTGGCCAACCTCGCCGAGCGTTTGCCCGGTTGCAGCCTGGTACAGCCGCCATGGACCCGTGCCGGCCAGCCGGACTGGAAGCTTTCCTTGCAGTTGCTGCAGCTGGAGGCGGTGGATGACGGCCGCGTCGAGTTGCAGGCGCGCTGGGCCTTGCTCGATAACGCCGGCAAGACGCAGCAACAGCAAGCGGTGCGTTATGCGCGGCCGCTGACCGATGCCATGGGTGGTGATGCCCGCTATGCCGCAATTGCCACGGCGCACAGCGAACTGCTGGGCCAGTTGGCCGACGACATCAGTGCTGCCGTGCTGGCGCTGCCAGCCAGACCCTGATCGGCCTGGCCGGCCGCAGCCTCAGGCTGGCCGGTCGCGCCACAGGGTCCTGAACTGGCCTTCGCCACCCGAGCCGTCGTCGCGGCCATTGGTGTAGTAATAGAACGCCAGCGAATTGCGCGTGCGCTCCGGCGGGCAGGCCAGCGGATCGGGATGGCCGTGGTAGGAATGGTCGGTCGTATTGAACACCACGCAGCGGTTCAGGATGGGCGCTATCCGCTGCTCGCAGCGGCGCATGTCCGCATCCCACAGTTCCAGGATGCCGCCCCATTCCTCCTGCCAGTCTTCATTCAGGTACAGCAGCACATTGAGGCGGCGGTCCAGCCCGCGCCGTTCGTCGCGGTTGAAATCGGCATGGATGTCGAGCTTGCCGCCGGGCAGGATCTGGTGGAAGGCACCGCCGAAGAAATGCGGGTCGGGGATCAGGCCGCAGATGCCGGTCAGTTTCTCGAGGAAGTCGAGGAACACGTGGTCGTTGAACAGCAGCAGCATGTGGCGGGCAAAGCCGGACACGCCCTTGAAGTAGATCTCCTGCAGGCGCGATTGCTTGAAGACCTGGTGCGCATTGTCTCGCCGCTGGAAGCCCTCGAAATCGCGCGGCGGGAATTCGCGCGCCAGCCGCAGGGCGATATCGTCCGGCAACAGCTTGTCGATCACGGCGTGCGGGAAGGGTGAGGCATCGCGATAGCCGGCAGCCAATGCGTCTGCCCGCGCATGCAGGCTTGCGGGGTCGAAATAGAAAAAGTCATTACCTGAAGATGTATTCATAATTCACAATTTGCGATGTTTACTGTTGCCAGACTGTAACTGCAACCGGTGTCCGTGTGCAGGAAATTGCTGCAGGTCAAATTATAAAAACGATCATGTAAAATACATTTTTCCGGGTGCTTTATCCATTAACTTAGGTCAATAAAATCTCGCCTCGCGTGTGCTGGAATGCGCTTCACAGTTTTATGACAACTGTGAAAATCCTGACAAGACCGAGGTGGAAACAACATGAATATGACCAAAAAGGCAGTGGCTGGCGCAATCTTGCTGATGGGTGCGGCAATGGGTGCCCAGGCTTATGAAGCAGGTGATGTGATCGTGCGCGTCGGTGCCATCAATGTCGACCCCAATGACCAGGCGTCAACCCCGACCCTGAACAAGGTTCCGTTGCTGGGCGCTGATGTCGGCGTTGACCGTGACACCCAGCTGGGTGGCAATGTCGCTTACATGCTGACTTCCAACATCGGTCTGGAACTGGTGCTTGCTCTC
>CALMIC010000107.1 GCA_937864065.1 uncultured Cellvibrionales bacterium
AGCACTGGTGGTAAAGAGTTTTATCGGTTCATTAAACCTGCAGCAGAGCATTACCCCTACCAGCTTGAGTTTTTCGCCAGGCGACTTGAGGCCATCCCGTTGCCTGAAGAGGCGTACTTAACTCCTATTCCACTGGAGCAAGACGTTGACAGCCTGTCTGCCATCCTGCTTGATGATGATTATTACGGCTGCCTAGCAAGCGGCACGCAAGAAGTCGCGGGAATCCGGGTGTTAAAGCCGGAATTTATCGTGCCATTCAAAGCGCGCGCCTATCTGGATCTGCTCAAGCGCAAAGAGGAAGGTGATGCTGCAGTCAAAGGAGATGACATCAAAAAGCATCGCCAGGATGTATTCCGCTTGTATAACTTGCTGGTGCTGGATCAGCCTATTTATCTGCCAGAGGCTATCATGATGGATATTCAGCGGTTTGTTGCTGCAATACGTGAAGGACAGGTTGTGGATCTTAAATCTGCCGGCATTCGCAACAAATCAATGGAGGATGTGTTGACGGATTTGCAGATGGTGTATCAGCCCATGATTCAGTCTGTTCCGGAAGAAGGTTCGCAGTGATCGGCATGCAACACCTGAGAAACAGGCTATCGGCAGGTTGTCATTGTATGTATGTGTTGCTTGGAGGGGTGGGGGTATGAAATGATCGCAGGAGAAGCAATCAACCAGACAGGAGAATAGATATGGCTATTGATATTGGTATCAGTGACAAGGATCGCAAGAAAATCGCAGAAGGTTTGTCACATTTTCTGGCAGACAGTTACACCCTGTACCTGATGACACACAACTTCCACTGGAATGTGACCGGGCCACAGTTCAATAGCCTGCACAACATGTTCATGACGCAGTACACCGAGCAGTGGACGGCGCTGGACGAGATTGCTGAGCGTATTCGCGCGCTGGGCTATCCGGCGCCCGGGACCTACAAGGAGTATGTGAAACTCGCTTCCATCAAGGAAGTGGAAGGCGTGCCGCCAGCGATGGAGATGGTTGCCCTGCTGGTCAAGGCACAGGAAGCCACTGCACGGACAGCGCGTAAGTCACTCCCACTGGTGGCGGATGCCAATGACCAGCCGACAGCGGATCTGCTCACGCAGCGTTTGAACATCCATGAGAAAACCGCCTGGATGTTGCGTTCCTTGCTGGAAGGAGAGGCTGCAGTCACCCAATCATCCAAAGCTGCCAAAAAATCGGCGAAGTGAATTATCTGGCAAGACTGTTCTGGCAAGACATAGTGCCGGCACCGGTAGTGATACGGGTGCTGGCCGTTTTTTTATGTATGTGGCTGTCGCCTGCTCTTGCGGATAAAAGTGAGCAAAGCGTGCTGCAAGTGTATGTGCGCGATGGTTGTCCGCATTGTGCCCATGCCAAGATTTATCTGGAAGCGCTGCAGCGAGAACACCCTGATGTCAGGATTGCCTTGCGCAAGGTAGATGACGATGCATCTGCCCGTGATGAGCTGGTTCGTGTTTCAAGACAGGCAGGAGTCTGGCCGCCGGGCGTGCCGACGTTTGTCTTTGAGGGGCGTGTGCTGGTCGGTTTTGAAAGCGCGGAAATGACCGGGCAGGCCGTTCTGGGTTTGATGCGGCCGCAGGCAGGTGATGACCTTGCTACGATCGATCTTCCGCTGATCGGCAAGCTGACCCTGGCTGACGTGGGGCTGCCATTGTTCACGCTGGCTGTGGGTTTGCTGGATGGCTTCAATCCCTGCGCTATGTGGGTGTTGTTATTTCTGTTGTCGATGCTGGTGCATCTGCATGATCGCCTGCGTATGGCTCTTATTGCTGGCACTTTTGTGTTGGTGAGCGGTGTCATCTACTACCTGTTCATGACAGCATGGCTCAATGTTTTTCTTGCCGTGGGCTTGTCGACAGCTTTGCGCATCGGCTTGGGATCACTAGCTGTTGTGATCGGCTTGGTGAATGCGAAAGATTTTTTCCGGCAAAGTGGTGACCGGTTTACGTTGTCTATACCGGCATCAGTCAAGCCGGGCTTGTATGCTCGTATGCGCAGGATTGTGAATGCTGGTTCATTGCCTCTTGCGATCGGTGCGGCGGCGGTGCTGGCCGTGCTGGTGAATATTGTCGAGTTGCTGTGCACGGCCGGATTGCCAGCGATGTACACGGCTATCCTCGCGCAACAGGATGTGAGTCTTGCCGCGCACTACGGTTATCTGGGTCTGTACATTTTTGGTTATATCACTGACGACGCACTGATGGTGGGCGCAGCTGTTGTGGCATTGAGCAGCCGGAAGTTGACAGAAAACACCGGGCGCTGGCTCAAGCTTGTCAGTGGTGTGGTCATGCTGGCACTGGGCGTGGTGATGTTGCTGAAGCCCGAGTGGTTATAAGTCTTTCTTTTCAGGCCAGACGAGTATTGCTGGCACAACAACCAGAAACTTGAGCACCGGACACCATGCAGGTAGCCCCGGTGTTTCTGGCAGGCCCCAGCATTGATCCCTTGAATAACGGGTAGAGTCAGGCATAAAGGCCAGCGCCATCAACGAGCTGATCGGCAGGACACATACGCTGGGCATCAAAAAGCGTTATCCTCAACGAGGTTGACGCTATTCTGTTTGAGTGGTATTACCAAAAAGAAGGTAGGAATTCCAACATGGGAGAGAGGGTATGCGTAAAGAAG
>CALMIC010000108.1 GCA_937864065.1 uncultured Cellvibrionales bacterium
AAACACCACACTGGCTCCACGACTGCGCAAGGATTCGGCTTTCTCATGTAAGCCTTCAACTGACAGGCCAATCTTTTCCATCAAAACAGCACTGCCCAATGCCAGACGCTGACCATTCACCACGCCCGTGACACCCATACCGGTATCGGAATGGAAATCCGTGGCCGTCACCAGCTCCAGTTTCTGTTCTTTTGCTGCCTGCACTATGGCGTCCGCCAGCGGATGTTCGCTGCCTTGATCCAAACTAGCCGCCAACTGCAGCAGGATTTCTGGTGAAAAACCATTTGTCGGGATCACACAGTCAAAAGCCGGTTTGCCTGCGGTAAGCGTGCCGGTCTTGTCCACGATCAGGGTATCAACGGTACACAAATGCTCGATAGCCGCAGCATCCCTGAACAGGATGCCGTGCGACGCTGCACGCCCTGTGGCAACCATGATCGACATCGGTGTAGCCAACCCCAGTGCACACGGGCAAGCAATGATCAGTACGGCCACGGCATTGATAAAACCGTACACCCAGCCCTGTTCTGGCACCAGAACCCCCCATGCGAAGAAGCTGGCTAACGCAATGACCACCACGCCGGTGACAAAATACCCGGCCACCACATCAGCCATGCGTTGCAGTGGCGCTTTGGAACGCTGTGCCTGTGCCACCAGCTGCACGATCTGCGACAACATGGTTTGTGAACCGACTTTGTCTGCGCGCATGATCAATGCACCGCTGGTATTCAGTGTGGCACCGATCAAGGCATCACCCGGTTGTTTACTGACGGGCAACGGCTCACCGGTCAGCATCGATTCATCCAACGCACTGCGCCCATCCAGCACAGTGCCGTCCACCGGTACTTTTTCACCGGGACGCACACGCAGGTGATCGCCGACATGCACATGTGTCAGCGGGATATCTTCTTCACTACCATCCACATTGATTCGACGCGCTGTTTTCGGCGCCAGTCCCAACAAGGATTTTATGGCCGCCGATGTCGCAGAACGCGCTTTCAATTCCATGACCTGACCCAGCAAGGTCAGCGAAATAATGACGGCTGCTGCTTCAAAATAGACGCCCACACGTCCCATCGATTGGAAACTGGCAGGAAACCACTCAGGGACAACAGTGGCTACCACGCTGTAGAGAAAAGCGGCGCCAGTGCCGGTAGCAATCAGCGTCCACATATTCGGGCTGCGATGGCGTAATGATTCAACACCTCGCACAAAAAACGGACTGCCGGCCCATAACACGACCGGCAGCGACAGCACCAGTTCAATCCAGGATTGCACTGACGGGTCGAACCAGTGCAGGGTATGCCCGGACATGGCCAGCACCGTGATAACCACCGTCAATGGCAGTGTGTACCAGAAGCGCTGACGAAAATCCCGCACCTCCGGGTTTTCCGCTTCATCCAACGACGGGAGCATCGGTTCAAGTGCCATACCACACTTCGGGCAGCTACCCGGCGTGTCCTGCACGACTTCAGGGTGCATCGGGCAGGTGTATTGCGCGCCTTTAACCACAGGCGCAGGCGGCGCTGCTGCCTTGTCAAGGAAGGCAGCAGGATCGGCAGCAAATTTATTCTGGCAATGCGCACTGCAGAAAAAGTAGGTATTGCCTGCATGCACATGGCGCAGCGGCGAATCTGGCTGCACCGTCATCCCACACACAGGATCTTTTAACGCTGCCACGTCTTGAGCGGCAACAGCCGATTGTTTATGTGCGCAACAGCTATGGCCGCCAGAGACAGGCTCAGGCGACTTGGCAGGTTGCGGTGAATGACAGGAATGTGACGTTGGATCTGCCATGATGTTCTCCCGATGACATTGATACGTTACATACGATAAACTCCGTACCCAACCCCAGAGTCAAGGCTTTTTCATGACCCCGTCACCTACCCCGACACACTTGACCATCGGGCGCCTCGCCAGGGAAGCGGGAGTCGGCATCGAAACCATCCGCTATTACCAGCAGCGCCAGCTATTGCCTCTGCCACCCAGTAACGGCAGTTATCGTCAATACCCTGTCGCCATCATTAACCGTATCCGTTTTATCAAGCGCTCGCAGGAGCTGGGATTCTCACTCGACGAAATCAGCGAGCTGTTGCGGCTGGACGAGAAAATCGACAAGCGCACTATCCGCAGCTTGGCTAAACAGAAAATTGAGCAGATCCAGCAGAA
>CALMIC010000109.1 GCA_937864065.1 uncultured Cellvibrionales bacterium
GATGCTAAGTTCAAGACTTACGGCTGTGGTTCGGCCATCGCTTCCAGTTCCCTGCTGACCGAATGGGTCAAGGGCAAGACGCTGGACGAGGCGGCACCGATCACGAATGTCGAGATTGCCGAAGAGCTGGCCCTGCCGCCGGTCAAGATCCACTGCTCAGTGCTGGCGGAAGATGCGATCAAGGCCGCGATTAACGACCTGAAGCAAAAACAGGCCGAGTGATTGGCTCACAATCTGCAAAAAGCGGGCGAGGGCAGGCAGTATGGCAATCACAATGACAGAGGCGGCGCGCAATCACGTGCGCCGTTACCTTGAAAGCCGAGGGCGCGGCATCGGTATTCGTCTGGGCGTCAAGACCACTGGATGTTCTGGTCTGTCCTATGTGCTGGAATTTGTCGATGACCTGCAGGAAGGTGATGAAGTATTCGACAGCGAGGGCGTCAAGATCGTTGTTGATGGCAAGAGTCTTGTTTACCTTGATGGAACAGAACTGGATTATGCAAAGGAAGGCCTCAATGAAGGCTTCCAGTTCAACAACCCCAATGTCAGCGCCGAGTGTGGTTGCGGCGAAAGTTTCCACGTCTGATAGCGCGGCATGAACGGCGCCATCACTTCTCGTGCAGAAATCCTGGCTACGGACAAGGCAGCAGAACCCTTGCATGCTGACATTTGTACCCTCAAGCCTGCGCTGGATTTGCGTGACAACTACTTTTCGGTGTTTGGCATGGAACCGGCCTGCGATATCGATCTGGCGCAGCTTTCGGCAACATATCGCAGCTTGCAGCAACTGGTACACCCTGATCGTTTCACGCGTGAATGCGACCGCACGCAACGCATGGCCCAGCAGCAGGCTGCCTTGGTAAATACGGCCTACAATACGCTGAAGTTGCCGCTGGCCCGGGCTCAGTATCTGCTGGAACTGGCCGGGCAACATCGTGAGCCGGAAACTACCTTGCGCGATCCTGCATTCCTGATGGAACAGATGTCGCTGCGTGAAAGGCTGGAGGAATCTGCAGGGAATCTTGCAGCGCTTGATGCTTTGCTGGCTGATGTCACGAAGGCGCGCGACAGTTATTGGCGCGATTTTGCTGCAGCCTGGCAGTCGCAGGACTGGCAGCACGCACAATTGCAGGTAGACAAGCTGCAGTTTGCCAGCAAGCTGGCCCATGAAATTGATGAGCGTCAGGCGCGCCTGCTCGACGACTGATGCTTTGTGATTGACAAAAAACCGAATTGATAGTGAAGCACTGATGGCGTTACTGCAGATTTCAGAGCCTGGCCAGAGTCCGGCACCACATATGCGCAAGCGCGCTGCCGGCATTGATCTCGGCACTACCCACTCACTGGTAGCAACCGTGCGCAGTGGTGTGCCTGTGGCGCTTGCTGATCAGGCAGGCGAAGTAATCCTGCCATCGGCGGTGCGCTATCTTGCAGATGGCAGCACACAAGTCGGCAGTGTTGCACGTGCTCAGGCGGCGGCGGATCCACTCAATACGCTGGTGTCGATCAAGCGTTTCATGGGGCGCGGTTTGCAGGATGTTGCGAGTCTCGGTGGTAGCTTGCCTTATGAATTTGTCAGCGGCGAAGGCATGGTCTGCATGCGGACTGTTAGCACCCGCCACAGTCCGGTGCAGGCTTCGGCACAGATTCTTACGGCACTGGCCGAGCGTGCGCGTTCTGCGCTGGATGGTGAGCTTGATGGTGTTGTCATTACAGTCCCGGCCTATTTCGATGATGCGCAACGCCAGGCAACCAAGGATGCAGCGAAGCTTGCCGGCTTGAAGGTTCTCCGTTTGCTGAACGAGCCGACAGCTGCGGCTGTGGCTTATGGCCTTGATCGTGGAGAGGAGGGCATCATTGCTGTCTACGATCTTGGTGGCGGTACTTTTGCCATTTCCATCCTGCGTTTGTCGCGTGGAGTGTTCGAGCTGCTGGCAACGGGTGGTGATTCTGCGCTGGGT
>CALMIC010000110.1 GCA_937864065.1 uncultured Cellvibrionales bacterium
CGCCGAGCTGGCGCAACAACTGGCCGACCACCACGGCGGTGGCGCCGCCGATGCCGACATCGACTTCATCGAACACCAGTGTCGGGATTTGCGAGGTGCTGGCTGTCACCACCTGTATCGCCAGCGAGATGCGCGACAGCTCGCCGCCGGACGCAACACGCGACAACGCACGCGCCGGTGCATCCGGTTGTGTGCTGATGAGGAATTCCACCTGCTCGGCGCCGCTGGCATGCAGTCCGGTATCCTCGTGAGGCGACAGCGCAATCTCGAAACGGCAATGCGCCATTTTCAGCAGCGCGAGTTGTGCGTTGACCTGCTGTGCCAGCGTCTTTGCTGTTTTCTGCCGTTTTGTGGTGAGTGAGCCGGCGATCTTGTGGTATTGCCGGCTGAACTGCTCCTGTTCCTGTTGCAGGCGGGCAATGGCGCCATCGCTGTCGCGCAACGCGCGCAGTTCCTCGTGCAGGCGTTCATGCAGTGCCGGCAACTCGCGTGCCTGGATGCGATGCTTGCGCGCGAGTTCGTAGAGAGTATCAAGCCGCTGCCCGACGTCGTTCAGGCGTTCGGGATCAATGCTGACGTGGTCGCGGTAGCGTGCTAGGTCATGCGCCGCTTCCTCGACCTGGATCAGTGCGCTGTTCAGCATATCGCCCACCTGCGGCAGCGCCTCGGCCAGCGGTGAACGCGCGAGTAACTGCTGTGCGTTGACCAGTGCCTGCTGCAGGCTGAAGCGCTCGCCTTCCGTACACAGCTGCAGCAACTGTTCACAGCCGCTGATCAGCTCGCCGGCATTGGCCAGCTGTTTCTGTTCCGCTTCCAGCGCTGCGAGTTCATCGGGCTGTGGCGCAATGCGGTCGAGTTCGTCGACCTGGTATTGCAGCAGCTGCAGTCGTGCGCCGACGTCATCCTGTGTGCCCTGCAGCTGTTCGATCCGCTGCTGGAGATCGCGCCACTGGCGGTAAATCGCTTGCAGCTGTTTCAGTTCGTCGGCGTGCTGGCCGAAGGCGTCTAGCAGGCGGCGGTGTGTTTCCCTTTTCAGCAGCGACTGGTGCTCGTGCTGGCTGTGGATGTCGATCAGCATCTCGCCCAGTTCGCGCAGTTGCGCGAGCGTGGCCGGCTGGCCGTTGATCCACGCGCGCGCGCGACCCTCGCGCAGCACACTGCGGCGCAGCAGGCACTGCTGGTCTTCCGGCGGAAAACCGTGGGCGTCGAGCCACTCGCGCGCCTCGGGGATATGTTGCAGGTCGAACAGGGCACTGATGTCGGCGCGGTCGGCGCCTGTGGCGATGGCATCGGCGTCGGCGCGGTCACCGAGCGCCAGGCCGAGGGCGTCGAGCAGGATGGACTTGCCGGCACCGGTCTCGCCGGTGATGGCCGTCATGCCGGGCTGCCATTCGGCATCCAGTGCCCTGGCGACGGCGTAATCCCTGACGGTCAGTTGCAGCAGCACGGCGGAACCCTGTCTGGCGGTGATAGTGTTTATTTATACAGTGGTTGGTGGCGATGGGCAAGTAGGGGCAGACCTGCGTGTCTGCCCTTGATCCGGGAATCGTGATCATCGGGGCGCACATCG
>CALMIC010000111.1 GCA_937864065.1 uncultured Cellvibrionales bacterium
CCCTTCCAGTGATGCGGCTACCTGTTCGACGACAGACTGGGCCAAGGGCTGGATCGTGGTGGTCGACAAGGCGGCTGCCGTGACCGACAAGCCTGATGTGGATACTGATAATGGTGGCGTCCTGCAGGTCGGCGGGGAAATGAAGGCGGTTGCGGTGACCAAAACGGCTGGTACCAATGACTGGCTGCGTTTTTCTCCCCGTGGCCTGCTACTGGGTGAGGCTGCCGGCGTCACGCTGGAACTGAAGCCGGAAACCTGCAAGGCAGGAAAGGCATACCGCATCCTGTCGATCGGTGTGGCTGGCCGTGCCTCCACTACCAAGTCCACCTGTACCTGAGGAGTGACTGCGATGAAGAATCCTGTTTTGTCTCGTCGGGTTGCACAAGCGGTTGTGCCTGCCGGCAAACAGCGTGGCGCTGCGCTGCTGGAAGTGTTGATTGCCTTTTTTATCCTTGCCATCGGCCTGATGGGGCTGGTCGGTATGCAGATGAAGTCATTGCAGTTCAACCAGGGCGCCTACCAGCGCTCGCAAGCCACGATGGCGGTGTACGACATCCTCGACCGCATGCGCCTCAACCGCAAGGCCGCGCAGGGTGATGAATACGAGATCGACTGGAGCAGCAGTGCTTCCGGCAGCTCAGTGGCCAAAAAAGACCTGGCTGCCTGGCTCGCGTTTGTCAGTGGCAATTTGCCAGACGGGGAAGGCAAGATCGATTGCGATTCCGATGATGTGTGTACGGTAAGTGTGCGCTGGACTGACCGTTTCACCGGTAAGGACGGCGATAAGGAAGAGCTGGCCATATCCAGCCAGATGTGAGGTCAAGAGATGAACGCTTTTCATAATCGCAGCAGGATGTCATCGCAACAGGGCCTTTCACTGGTGGAGCTGATGGTGGCTGTCGCGCTCGGCATTTTCATCACCTGGGGAGCGCTGCAGGCGTTCCTCGGTGGCAAGCGCAGTTACAGCATGCAGCAGGCCCTGTCGCGCATCCAGGAAAACGGCCGCATGGCGCAGGAATTTCTGGGTTTCGATATCCGCAATGCCGGCAATACCGGTTGCAGTAGCGGCAGTTTTGTTGCGGGTGACCCGGATAATACTACTGACGGTGATTGTGCCAGTGGCGTCAACATGCTGAAAGATGCGGTCAAGATGGAGTTCGATTTCGGCAAGGCTATTTATGGCGTGAATGATGTGGATGGCACAGACACTTTCGGCCAGAGTTTTACC
>CALMIC010000112.1 GCA_937864065.1 uncultured Cellvibrionales bacterium
GGGAGCTTTATCGGCAAATATGCCACCTACTGAAATACGTTCTAAGCCGCTTCAGCGCGTACGATAGGACGCGTGACAGGCGATGCAGGTGCCCATCACCGCCGGTAGCGCGGAGAGCGCTTTTTCACGGTCACCACTTTTGGCGATGTTCGCGAAATCACTGGCGGCGAAATGGCCGGAAATGGCGAGTTGATGCATGTCACGCGGCATCTGCGGCCCCGGGCGGGCCTCGAAAGGCAGGTGGGCATTCTTGCCCATCGCACCACGGCCGAGTTCCTTCTCGGCGACTTCGCCGGCTTCCTTTACCTGATTCGCCGCCAGCATCGTGATGATCGAATTGACTGCCAGCAGGTTGTCGAGCATTTCCTGCCGCAGGGTTTCTTGCGCCTGCGGCGTCAGCTTCGCGAACTGCCGGGTGTCTTCGGCGGCAACGGGCAGGGCCAGAATTGCCAATATGAGAATCCATCGCTTCATGTGATTTCCCCGGTGACTGGTTGTTATTGATGGGTCAGAATATAGATGAAGTTTGAATGGAGAGCCATGAAACAGGCAATAAATCCGTCAGTGCAATCCGCGTGGACCGGCAACACGCTGATCGTTCTGGCGGTCATTTTTGTTGTGGTGGCGGGTAATTTCACATTTTTTGCGGGTGTCCTGAAAACCTATCCGCTCGTTCCGGGAAACTATCTGCCAGTGGCGAGCCTGGCCATCGTGGTGAGCGCGGTGACAGCATTGCTGCCGGCACTGCTCGCCCATGGCAGGGCGACCAAACCGCTCCTGATCGGCTATCTCTTGATCGCGGCCCTGGCCGCCTATTTCATGGATACCTACGGCATCATCATCAATGACGAGATGCTGGAAAACGTCGCCCAGACGAACCCCGGCGAGGCGCGTGATCTCCTCAATTTCAGGTTGCTGGCTTATTTCACCGCTTTGGGCGTGTTCCCGGCCTTGCTGATCTGGAAGGTTCCGCTTCAGTGGCGCGGCTGGCGTGTCGAGTTGTTCGCCCGGTTCAAGTTGCTGGTCTTGCTGCTGGTCATGCTGATCGGCCTGCTACTGCTGTTCGGCAGCTTCTATGCTTCGTTCGCGCGCGAACACAAGGCGCTGCGCTCTTATGCCAATCCGACCTACCCGATCTACTCGGCGATCAAGTTTGTACATAGCCAGTTCGCCGCGCAGACCGACAAGACAGTGGCGACCATCGGGGTGGATGCGCACATCCCTGCCGGGGATATTCATCGCGAGCTGGTCATCCTGGTCGTCGGTGAAACTGCGCGATCCGACCATTTTTCGCTGAATGGTTATGGACGCGAAACGAATCCGCGGCTGCGGCAGACCGATGCGATCAGCTTCGCCGATTTTCGTGCCTGCGGAACATCGACCGCGGTTTCCGTCCCCTGCATGTTTTCCTTGTCCGGCAGCGGCGGCAAGGCGGAAGGCCAGGAAAACCTGCTCGATGTCCTGCAGCACGCCGGTGTGAACGTACTCTGGCTGGACAACAATTCCGATTCGAAAGGTGTGGCGTTGCGCGTGCCTTACAGGAATTTCAAATTGCCCGAAAACAATCCCGTCTGCGATATCGAGTGCCGCGACGAGGGCATGCTGGTTCCCTTGCAGGCGTACATCGACAGCCATCCGCAGGGCGACATCTTCATCGTGCTGCACCAGATGGGCAATCACGGGCCGGCTTACTACAAGCGCTACCCGGCGGCCTTCGAGCATTTCAAGCCAGCGTGTCAAAGCAACGATCTCAACCAGTGCGCACGGGAGGAAGTCGTCAATGCCTACGACAATGCGCTGCGCTATACCGACCATTTCCTGGCCGAAACCATCTCCTTGCTGAAACGTAATGACGAGAAGTTCGAGACGGCGCTGTTCTATGTCAGCGATCATGGCGAATCATTGGGTGAGGGGGGTACCTACCTGCACGGCCTGCCGAAGGCGATCGCACCCGCCGCACAGTTGGTCGTGCCTGCCATCATGTGGTTCGGGGCGGGCTTCGATGAGCTCGACAGGCCTGCCCTGCTGAACAAGGCCACGCAGCGCTTCACGCACGACAATCTGTTTCACACGGTGTTGGGCTTCATGGAGATCGAGACTGCGATCTACCGTCCTGAGCTGGATATTCTCGAAGGCTGCCGGAAACCGGAAACGCACAAATAAGAACGCCATCCGGGTGGATGGCGTTCTGAAGGTGCCGTCCCGTCGGCGCCGACTTTCACGGCGCGGAGGGATGAGGCGACATGTTTCTGCTTACTTCTTGATTTGTATTTTTCCGCCGACCAGTTCGACTTCGGCGTCGAGGATGTAGGCCTCGCCGGGGGTCTTCTTCTCGAGGAACAGGTCATGCGCCATGCTCGACTGGGCGCCGGTCGCACAGG
>CALMIC010000113.1 GCA_937864065.1 uncultured Cellvibrionales bacterium
TCAGCGGATTGGTGCCGTTGGTGCCTTCGTCGACATCACTGACGCCGTCGTTGTCGTCATCGGTGTCGGTTGCATCGGAGGTGCCGTCACCGTCGGTGTCGGTCGGCACGCTGCCGGCGTCGTGCGGGTCAGTGCCGGCCGCGGTTTCATCCGCGTCGGTGTAGCCATCGCCGTCATCGTCGGTGTCGACGCCGTTCACGTCGCCGTCGCCATCCAGGTCACAGGCATCGGCTGCCACCGACGGTGAACACGGGTCGTTGTTCGTCGCATCCGCTTCATCATTGGTGCCGTCGCCGTCGGTGTCGACATTGTCCGGCTCCAGCGCATCGATCGTGCCGTCACCATCGCCGTCGGTCGTGCCTTCGGCGCCGTCGTTCTCGCCGTCACCGTCGGTATCCGGGTTCAGCGGATTGGTGCCGTTGGTGCCTTCGTCGACATCACTGACGCCGTCGTTGTCATCATCGGTGTCGCAAGCATTGCCCGCGCCATCGGTGTCCGTATCTTCCTGGCCAGGGTTGGCGTCGCTCGGGCAGTTGTCTGCCAGGTTGTCAATGCCGTCGCCATCGGTGTCGCCGTTCGGCGTGCTGTCACATACGTCACCGGTGCCGTCAGCGTCGGCATCTTCCTGGCCCGGGTTTGCCGTCGTCGGGCAGTTGTCTGCCAGGTTGTCGACACCATCGCCGTCGGTGTCACCGTTCGGCGTGCTGTCACATACATCACCGGTGCCGTCAGCGTCGGCATCTTCCTGAACCGGGTTGGCATCGCTCGGACAGTTGTCTGACGCATCAGCAATACCGTCTGCATCGGTATCCGGTGTCAGCGTACCGCTGAGAAACACGCCCTGGTCGGACGCGGATGAGGGACTGCAATCTATCGACGCAGACTGGTTTGCCTGGCCGCCCATCCAGCAAGTCGAGTCATTATTGATCGCACCACCGCGCTCGAAGGCATCCACCGGATACGAGACGGTGAACTGGATAGTGGCCGCACCACTACCCGTGATCACTGCCGAGTTGCTCTGGTTGACGTTCGTTGTCGTCGTGCTGTTCAGGGTGCCGGCACTGGCCAGCGCCAGGCTGCCGCTGTCGAGCGTCTCGCCGCTGACAACCGTCGTAACCGCGCCCACCGTAATGCTGCGATCCGCACCGCCGTTGTCCACGGCTTCAATGATGCCCTTGCGCACCAGCGAGAGGTCGAGCGTCCAGTTGCCCGCGCCAGCAATCTCCACCGTCACCAGGTAATTGGGGCGGTAATAGAGACGCGTGTTGATGGACGCCTGCGACTTGGACCGCAACTGGTTGGTATAGCGCGAACTGAAAGTCGTGGCCGAGAAGCTGCTACTGGTGGCCGAATTCCACTCGCTCCTGCCGTTCGGCACCGAAAATACGGAATTGTCGACCCAGGTGATACCAGGGCAGGCACCGGCCGCCGGGCAATCCGGCTCCGGGGCGATAGTGTCACCCCAGGTACCGGCAGTGTTGTTGCTGATGGTGACATTGGTGATGGCAGGGGCGGCGACGGCCAGCGGCGCGGCCAGCAGGCCCACGGCAAGGAACAGCATCCGCGTGCCGATGGTGGAAATCCTTTCCCGAGGAGGTCTTGGGAGCATAACAATACTCTCGGTTATGTGACGTAATTCACATTTTACCGCTATGACCCACCAATAACCATGAAAAGGATCAATAACTTAGCCTGCCGGCACCGTGCGCCCTGCCGCCCACGCCCGCAGGGCGGCAATATCTTCGGCCAGCACTACTGACATCGGCCGGGTGCGCGCCAGCTCGTCCAGCAGCCCAGCCGTATCCAGCGGCTGCTGCCGGGCCAGGGCCGTATAAGTGGCTGCGACCACGGCCTGCTCGATCTCGGCCCCGGAAAACCCGTCGGCTGCCGCCGCCAGGGCAGGCAGGTCGAATGTCGCGGCATCCTGCTGGCGCTTGCCGAGGTGGATGGCAAAGATCTCCTCGCGGGTTGGCGTATCCGGCAAATCGACAAAGAAAATCTCGTCCAGCCTTCCCTTGCGGATCAGCTCCGGCGGCAGGTTGGCAATGTTGTTGGAGGTGGCAACGATGAATACCGGCTGTTTTTTCTCGGCCATCCAGGTTAGCAAGGTACCCAGCACCCGCAGGCTTGTGCCATCGTCATGGCTCTGGCCGGCGATGCCTTTCTCGATCTCGTCCAGCCACAACACACACGGCGCCATGTGTTCGGCGAGCTTGAGTGCCTCGCGCAGGTTCTTTTCAGACTCGCCGTAATACTTGTTGTACAGCGCGCCAAAATCCAGCCGCAACAATGGCAGCTTCCAGAGGCCGGCCACCGCCTTCGCCGCAAGGCTCTTGCCACCACCCTGCACACCGAGCAAGAGGATGCCTTTCGGCATATCCATGTCATTGGCCGGTTGCAGGAAAGCTTTTTCGCGCTGCGCCAGCCATGTTTTGAGGTTGTGCAAGCCACCAACTGCGGCAAATGTTTCCGTGCTGTACTCGTAATGCAGCACACCGTGCATATCGAGCAGTTGCAGCTTGCCCTTGCTGACCAGTGGCAAGTCATCGTCTGAAATTGCCCCGTCGGCATGGATGAACTGGCGAGCGAGGATGCGCACGTCGGACGGCGACAAGCCGCGCATGTGCGTGATGATGCGCTCCAGTGCGACACGGTCTGTCTTCAGCCGCTGGTTGTTGTTCTGTGCTGACCAGGCCTGGGCTTCTTCGCGGATCAACGCCAGGATCTGCTCATCGCCAGGCACCGACAGTGAGAACTCGGCCGCATAGCGGCGCAGTTCCGGCGGGATAACCAGCGCATGGCTCAACAGCACAACTGTGCGCGGCACACTATCGTATTGCAGCAGGATATCCTTCAGCAGCCGCACCGTTTTCGGGTGCTGCTCATTGAGGAAGCCGTGTGCGTCACACAGTACATACAGGCCCTTGCCGCGCATGCGCTTGATCGCCAGCAAGGCATCATCGAGTTCCAGCAGCTTGTCACCATCCGGCTCGGCCATGCTGAAACCCATTGGCCGCAAGCCGTCGGTAATGGTCCACACCTGCATTGGCAGCGTGCGCTTGTTGCTGACCTGCATCAGCACATCCAGCACCCGCAATTCCTCGTGTGACTGGATGACCACCAGCGGCACACGGGAATCGATCACCAGGCCGAGATCATGCGCGTCCTGCATGGCTATTGTCCGCCCAGCACCATGGCGGCAGCGCGGAATACCGCGCGACCTTTGTTCATCGTCTCGTCCCATTCCGACTGCGGCACAGAATCGGCCACGATGCCGGCGCCCGCCTGGATGTACAGGGTCTTGTCCTTGATCACCGCCGTGCGGATCGCAATGGCCGTGTCCATATTGCCGCCCCAGCCGATGTAGCCAACCGCACCACCATAGACGCCGCGCTTCTCGCGCTCGAGTTCATCAATGATTTCCAGCGCACGGATTTTCGGCGCACCCGACAATGTGCCTGCCGGCAGTGTGGCACGCAATACATCGAACGCGTCCAGGCCAGCGCGCAGCTCACCTGTCACGTTCGAGGTGATGTGCATGACATGCGAGTAACGCTCGATGACCATCTTTTCCGTCAACTTCACACTGCCGACTTCCGACACGCGCCCGACATCGTTCCTGCCGAGATCGATCAGCATCAGGTGTTCGGCAATTTCCTTCGGATCCGCCAGCAGGTCAGCCGCCAGTGCCGCATCCTCTTCCGGCGTGCGGCCGCGCTTGCGCGTGCCGGCAATCGGCCGCACCGTGACGCGATGGTCTTCCAGCCGCGCAAGGATTTCCGGCGAGGAGCCGGCGATGTGGAAATCACCGCAATCGACAAAAAACATGTACGGCGACGGGTTCAGGCAGCGCAGGGCGCGGTAGAGATTCAGCGGCTCGGCATCAAACGGCAGCGACATGCGCTGGGACAACACGACCTGCATCGTGTCACCGGCGAGGATGTACTCCTTGATGCGCTCGACACTGCGCTTGAACGCCTCCTCGCCGAACGAGGAGACAAACTGCTGCTCCAGTGCCGCATCGGCGGTGGTCGCCGTGCCGAT
>CALMIC010000114.1 GCA_937864065.1 uncultured Cellvibrionales bacterium
CTTGCTCATCACCGGGCCGACGATATAGCGCGAGCGGAAGCGGTTGTCGAACACCATCCATGCCGGGTAGCACGGGTTTTCCTCACTGTGCCGTGCGAAGAATTCCAGCTGGTAGGCCATGTAGTTCTGCGATTCGTTGCTGATGCGCCGGCCTTGCGGGTCCACCACCACACAACCGGGCAGTGACTTCTCCATGATGCTGAGGCGCGGCAACGGCTCGCCCGGCACTTTCAGCGTGGTGCACCACCAGGCGCCGTGCATCAGGCGCGTGGCAGCGCCGAGGGCTTGCGCCGCGCGGATCGCATCGCCGGTGTTGCCGGGATGTGCCGCGCTCCACGCCGTGTTGGTCGGCTGCGGCAGGTACTGTTCGCGCATCGCCTGGTTGTGCTCGAAACCGCCGGCAGCGAGGATCACGCCCCGCCTCGCGTGCAAGGTCAGGGTTTTGCCATCGCGCACGGCGGTGATGCCGGTCACACGGCCGTTGTCGCCCAGAAGTGATTGCAGGGCCGTGTTGCGCCACAGCGGGATGCCGAGTTGCATCATCGACAGGCGCAAACGCGCGACGCCGGCGCTGCCGCAGGTGAGGCGACGGCCGCGCTTGTGCTGCCGCCACCACGATACGTCTTTCCAGTAATCCCACAACAGCCCGAGCATGACCTTGATCCAGCCGGGACTGCGGCTCATCAGCACCTGGGCTTCCACCTGGGTGATGCCGATGCGGTCGAACAGGTACATCATCTGGTGGTTGAGTTGCAGGTGAGGCGCTTCGTCGCCCAGCTCGGAATGCAGCAGCGTTGCCGGTTCCAGCGAGCGGTGGCCGGGTTTCGCACCCGGGCGGTCGGTGTAGTAGTCCGGGTAGTGGTCAAGCGATTCGTAGCGCACCTGCGTGTGGTCGTGCAGGAACTGCATCATTCGCGGTGCGTGTTCAAGATAGGTGTCGAGCAGGTGTTCCGGTACGCTGCCGGGCGGGATTGTCGCGCGCAGGTAGTCGCGTGCTTCTGCCAGCGAATCCTGCGCGCCGGCCGCTTTCGCATAGTGGTTGTTCGGGATCCACACGCCGCCACCGGACAGCGCGCTGGTACCGCCGAACTTGTCACACTTCTCGACCAGCAACACCTTGCCGGCACCTTGCAGGTGCGCGGTGATGGCGGCTGTCATGCCGCCGTTGCCGGAGCCGACGACGATGACATCCCACTGGTCTTCACGTCCTGCCGTGCTCACCATGCGCCCACCTGTTGCATCATCGCCTTGAAGCGTTCCATCGCGCGGAATTTCACTGCCAGATCACGGTGGTCTTCACCTTCCTCGACCCAGAACGCGCGGCCCCACGGTGACGGTGTCCACGGCAACACGCTGGCGTGGTAGGTGGCACCCTTGTCCAGCGAATCGATGAAGTCTTTCGACAGCAATTCCATCGGGCTCAGGACGATATCGAATGGCTCGCCATAGCGGCCGTTGGCGCGGCGCAGGTCCATCAGGATGTTGACGATCTCGGCCAGGCGCTTGTTCTTCGACGGCACACCGAGCCAGCCGTCATTGGCTGCGGCGCGCTTGAACGCCGCCTGGCTGGCACCGCCAACCCACACTGGCACTGCCTGTGTCGGCGCGGGTGAATGCACCACCTGCTCGTAATGGAAAAACTCGCCGTGGTGGGACACCGGTTCGCCGCTGTGCAGCTGGCGCACACAGGCGATCACTTCATCGAGTCGGCGGCCGCGTGAGGCAAAGTCCACGCCGAGCAGGTCGAACTCTTCCTTCAGCCAGCCAGCCGACACACCGCAGGCCACGCGGTTGTTGGTGAAGATCGCCGCAGCGGCGGTGGCACGCGCTACCGTGAACGGATCGCGCAGCGCAGCGAGGTAGATGTTGGTGGCCATGCGCAGCGTGGTGGTTGCCACACCCATCGCGGTCAGTGTCACCCACGGGTCCGTCCAGGGATTGGTGTGCGGCCACCATACCTTGCCATCCGGCGTGTAAGGGTAAGGCGTCTCGATCTGCGTCGGGTACACCAGGTGGTCCGGCACGGTGATCCCTTCGTAACCCAGTTCCTCGGCTTTCTGTGCGATGGCGATGAACTGGTCGACTTCGGTGGTGTTGACCAGTGAGATCCAGTATTTCATGTCAGCTGCTCCCTGTGTGTCCCTGCCGGATGGCCTTACACCGTTGTGCCGCCATCGACGATGTACTCCGCGCCATTGATATGGCTGCCATCCTGCTCGGAGGCGAGCAGCGCGACGAGGCTGGCCACGTCTGACGGTTTGCCGACATGGCCATTGATCGAGGCGATGCGCGGGATCAGTTGCCAGTCGATGTCTTTCGGCAATCCGCTTTCCTTCTGCATGTTGGTGTCAATGCTGCCGGGGCAGACGGTGTTGGCGCGGATCCCCTGCCTGGCATATTCCACCGCAATCGACTTGGTCAGCGCCGACACACCGCCTTTTGACGCCGCATAGGCAATGCCATACGGCAGGCCGCGGATCGCCGAGGTGGAGGAAATGTTGACGATGTTGCCCTTGCTCGCCACCAGGTGCGGGATCGCCTCGCGGCACATGAAAAACGTGCCGGTGAGGTTCACGTTGATGATTTTCTGCCAGGTCTCGTCAGTGATGTTGGTGGCGTGGTCGAGCCGGATCACGCCGGCGGAATTGACTAGCACGTCGAGCTTGCCGTACTGCGCGAGGCAATGGCTGAAGACGTTTTTCACCTGGCTGATATTGCTCACGTCGCACAGCAGGGAACTCGCATGGCCGCCATCCGCGCGGATCTGGTCCACCGTGGCTTGCAGGGCAGCTGCTGCCACGTCGAGGCATAACACCGTGGCACCTTCGTGTGCGAGCCGCATTGCCACGGCCTGACCAATGCCGCTGCTGGCGCCGGTGACCATGGCAATCTTGCCATCAAATCGGTTCATGGGTTCCTCCTGTAAGCTGGGATAGACTGGGGCAGGCAATTCACCGGGATCACCGTATGGCACTCCACAAGCATCATGCCGAAACACGTCACTGTGCAGTCTGTGGCAAGGCGCTGGCTGCGCACAAGCTGGTACCTGCCGCAGCCGTGCGCGAAGGCGTGGCCGAGCAGATCCTGCAGGATCACCCGCACTGGAACGCCGACAGTGTTGTCTGCCTGCCCGACCTCAACCGCTATCGGGTGCGCTATGTGCACACACTCCTGGAGAGCGAGAAGGGTGACCTGTCCTCGCTGGAGCGTGAGGTGCTGGATAGCCTCGGCAAGCACGAGCTGATTGCGCGCAATATCGAGGATGACCTGGAAGAGGAATGGACGCTCGGGGAACGGCTGGCAGACCACATCGCGGACTTTGGCGGCAGCTGGACCTTCCTGATCCTGTTCTCGCTGTTTGTGCTCGGCTGGATCTTGATGAACTCGCTGGTGCTGCTGTGGAAGCCGGCCGACCCGTATCCGTTCATCCTGCTGAACCTCATGTTGTCCTGCCTGGCGGCGGTGCAGGCACCCGTCATCATGATGAGCCAGAACCGGCAGGAGGCAAAAGATCGCTTGCGGTCGCAGCACGATTACCAGGTCAATCTGAAAGCCGAACTGGAAATCCGTCATCTGCACGAGAAACTCGACCACCTCCTCTCCCACCAGTGGGAACGGCTGGCGCGCATCCAGGAAATCCAGCTGGAGCAATTGGCTGAAATCAGTAACCGGCGCGTGTAGCACCGAGCATCTGCTGCAGCACCGGTGCGATGGCTGCTGCAGCGAGGCGGTTGGCGGCGGCGTTCGGGTGGCCGTCGCCCGGCACGGCATACTGCTGTGCTGGCAAGCCGCGGAAGGAGTCATAGAGATCCAGCGCGCGCACGCCGTTTTCGGCTGACCACTGGATCACTTCGCGATGGATCAGTCCGTAGGGATAACTTGCATCGAAGCTGGCGGCAAACGCCGGGAACACGGTCACCAGCAGTGGCACATCGTGGGCGCGACACAGCGCAACGATGTCATCAAACGCGCGGCGGGTGTCCCGGTACTTGTTGTTGCGCAGCCGGTAGGCCTCGTTGAAATCGTGCGACATCTCGTGCAGGCCGGTGGCCAGCACCTCGCGGTCGCCGAACAGGTAATGGTTGGCCGCGCGTTTCAGTTGCACCAGCAGCCACAGCGGCTGGTGGCGGTACAGCACATCGGGCCGCCGCAGCACATTGCCCTGCGGTTCGGCATCGTTCGGTACAAAAGTGAGCACCACCAGGTCCGGTCGCTGTTGTGCCAGCTGTTCGCGCAGCAGTGCCGCTTCATGGGTAGTGTTGTAGCCCGGGACGCCGAGGTTGTGCAGGTTGGGAGCGTCTGCGCCCGCTGAAGCCATGGCAGCCTTTAGTGCTTCGCTCAGCGTGTCCTGCTGGTCGATGGCAAAGCCGAACAGGTAGGAGTCGCCCAGCAGCAGAACATTGCGCCGGGTTGCCATGGCCTCTGCGCTGTAGTCAGTGCTGCGGAAGCCGCGGCTGTTGATGCGGTAATGCCACTCGATGCCGGAAGCGCGCACCACGCCGGTGCCTTCGCTGCCAGGCACCAGGGAGAATTCCAGCGGGCTGCGCGGCAGTATGCGGTAGAGCGGGTGTTGCCACTGCGCCACCGCCGCATCGAAGGCGGCCCATTGCTGGCGGCGGAACAGCCACTCGCTGGCGCCGAGCGCCAGTGCGAGCGAACACAGCAACAGTGCTGCACTGGCGACAGCCTGCCTGGCCTTGCCTGCCACGTCAGAACATGCCCAGCAATTTGTCGATGACGGCCGCGCGCGCGCTGGTCTTGCGCCACACCAGGCCGATGGTGCGGTAGGGTGCCGGTGCATGGAACGGGATGTAGCGGATGCCGGTTTCATCCGGCTGGATGGCGATCCTCGGCATGAAAGTGATGCCGGTGCCGGCTTTCACCATCTGGCGCAGGGTTTCCAGGCTGGTGGCGCGGAAATCCTGCTCTTCCTCGACGCCGACCCGATGGCACACTTCCAGCGCCTGGTCGCGCAGGCAGTGGCCTTCCTCGAGCAGCAGTAAACGGCTGCCAGCGAGATCGGCCTGTTCCACCTGTTTCTTTCTGGCCAGCGCATGCTGTGGTGGCACCGCGAGCAGGAATTCATCGTCAAACAGCGCTTTCACAGTGAGCTGGTCGTCTTGCACCGGTAGCGCCAGCAGAGCGGCATCGAGGTCGCCGCGCTTGAGCCGCTCCAGCAGTCCTTGTGTCTTTTCCTCCACCAGCACCAGCTTCAGTTGCGGCAGCACAGCGGTGATTTTCGGCACCAGCGTGGGGAAAATGTAGGTGGAGAGTGTCGGGAAGGCGCCGAGGCGGAACTTGCCGGCCAGCGGATCCTGTGCGCTTTGCGCCACGTCGCGCATCGCATCAACCTCGCGCAGGATCTTGCGCGCAATGGCGATGATCTGCTCGCCGGTCTCGGTCACCATCACGCGCTTGTTGCTGCGTTCGAATACCACCACGCCTAGCGTCTCTTCCAGCTTGCGGATCTGGTTGGAGAGCGTCGGCTGGCTCACGCAGCAGTGATCCGCGGCCTGGCTGAAATTGCGCAGGTCTGCTACGGCGATCAGGTATTGCAGGTCGCGCAGGTTCATCGTTATTGCAGCCCCACGTTGTCAAAGGAGGTGCGGCCGGTTGGGCGGTGGTCCGGGCCGGGATCCAGGCGGATCTGCACGGAAAGGTTGGCGCGCGAATCGGCGTGCGTCAGCGCCTCGTCCTTGCTGATCTTGCCGTCTTTCCACAGGCGGTACAGCGACTGGTCGAACGAGCATGCGCCTTCCTGGTTGTGCTGGCTGATCGTGCTGCCGATCTCGTCGATGCGGCCGCTCTGGATCAGTTCGGCGATGAACGGCGTGTTCATCATGATTTCCACGGCCGGCACGCGTTTGCCGTCGACACCGCGCAGCAGGCGCTGCGAGACGATCGCTTTCAGGTGCAGTGACAGGTCGAGCAGCACTTGCGGGTGGTGCTGCTGGTCGTAGAAGTTCAGCACACGTTCCAGTGTCTGGTGTGCATTGCTGGCGTGCAGCGTGGCGAGGCAGAGGTGGCCGGTTTCGGCATAGTTCAGGGCGTATTTCAGTGATTCCAGGTCGCGGATCTCGCCGATGGCGATGACATCCGGTGCCTCGCGCATGGCATTGCGCAGTGCATTGCCAAAGCTGTGTGTATCGAGACCGATCTCGCGCTGGTCGACGATGGCCTTCTTGTGACTGTGGATGAACTCGACCGGGTCCTCGATCATGAGAATATGACCGGCGCGGTGCTGGTTGCGGTAGTCGATCATCGAGGCCATCGTGGTCGACTTGCCCGACCCGGCCGCGCCGGTGATCAGTACCAGGCCGCGCTCCTCCATCGACAGCCGCTCCAGCAGTGCGGGCATACCCAGCTCGGACAGCGACGGCACTTCGGTGCGGATGTGGCGGGCCACCAGGGCCGTCATGCCGCGCTGGCGATAGACATTGATACGGAAACGGCCGATGTCCTCGAGGTCCAGCGCCTTGTTCAGTTCGAGGTCTTCCTCGAAGCGCCGGATCTCTTCCAGGTCCAGCACCGAGTACACCAGAGCCTTCACTTCGTCGGCATCCAGTTCCCGGTTCGCCATCGGCTGGGCCAGGCCCTCGATCTTGACCGTGGCCGGTGCCCCGGGGCTCAGGAACAGGTCGGAACCGCCATGGTTGACCATCAGGCGCAGGTAGGTCTGGATGTCATTCGCCATACTCGGCATCTCCGCAATTGAATCGGGCGATAGATACCAGTGTAATGCACAGGGTGCGCGGCGGGTGAGTCCCCGGGCTGCCCTGTCTTGGAGGATCCACTGCATGAAAAAACAATGGTTTCGCTGGCTGCTGGCCAGCCAGCTGCTGGTGGCGGGAGTTGCCCAGGCCCTGCTAGCGCCGGGCAACCAGGCACCCGATTTTGCGTTGCAGGCAGCCCGCGGTGGCGACACTTTCGAATACCACCTGTACCAAGAGCTGGAGAAGGGGCCGGTGGTGATCTTTTTCTATCCCAAGGCGTTCACCAGTGGCTGCACCGTGCAGGCGCGGATGTTTGCCCGCGCCAAGGACCAGTTCTCCGCGCTCGGTGCCAGCATTATCGGCCTCTCGGCTGACAGCCTCGAAGTGGCGAAAGATTTCTCGCAGAAAGAGTGCAGCAGTGCCTACCCGGTGGTTGCCGACCCGGATGGCAAGGCGGTGAAGGCCTACGATGTGAGCATGATGCTGGGCAGTGCCACGTCGAAGCGCGCCTCGTATGTCATCACGCCGGACCGCAAGATTTTCTATGTCTACAGCGACATGAGCCCGCAAGACCACGTCACCAAGACACTGGATGCGGTGAAGCGCTGGAACTCTCTGCAGCCAGCACCTGCCGACGCCACGGAGCCTGCAGCATGGGATGCCGCTCCCGCTCCCGCTGCTAATGTGCCCGTGCCACCAAACGTTGACTGAAACTCCCCGCCCTGACCGGCATCACTGCCGGATCAGGTGGTCAAATGCCCCCAGTGCTGCCGTCGCACCGGCACCCATCGCGATGATGATCTGCTTGTAAGGCACTGTCGTTGCATCGCCCGCCGCGAACACGCCGGGCACGTTGGTCGCGCCGCGCGTGTCGATCTCGATCTCACCACGGTTGCTCAACGCCACCGTGCCTTTCAGCCAGTCGGTGTTCGGTACCAGGCCGATTTGCACGAAGATGCCTTCCAGCTCGACAGTGTGCATCTCGCCGCTGTTGCGGTCCTTGTAAACGAGCCCGTTCACTTTCTGCCCGTTGCCGGTCACCTCGGTGGTTTGCGCGGAGGTGATCACCGTCACGTTCGGCAGGCTGGCCAGTTTTTTCTGCAACACCGCATCGGCGCGCAACTGGGCGTCGAATTCCAGCACGGTGACATGCGCCACCACGCCGGCGAGGTCAATGGCCGCCTCAATGCCGGAGTTACCGCCGCCGATCACCGCCACACGCTTGCCCTTGAACAGCGGGCCATCGCAGTGCGGGCAGTAGGCCACGCCGCGGCCGCGGTATTCCTTCTCGCCCGGCACGTTCATCTCACGCCAGCGCGCACCGGTGGCGAGCACCACGGCCTTGCTCTTCACGGTGGCGCCACTGGCGAGGGTCACTTCGATCATGCCGTCCACGTTCTGCAACGCCTCGGCGCGCTGCAGGTTCATGATGTCCACGTCATAGGCGCGTACGTGCTGCTCCAGAGCAGCGGCCATTTTCGGGCCTTCGGTTTCCTGCACCGAGATGAAGTTCTCGATGGCCATCGTGTCCAGCACCTGGCCGCCGAAACGCTCCGCGACTACACCGGTGCGGATGCCCT
>CALMIC010000115.1 GCA_937864065.1 uncultured Cellvibrionales bacterium
CGTCCTGCAAGGTGATGCCGCCGAGATTGATCCATTCGCCGACGGCGCCGCTTACGGTGGTTTGCAGCCTTTCGGTTTCGATGATGCCGCGGCGACGGCGTTGCGGATCCTCGGGCAGCCTGTCATTGCTGGTTGATATCTGCAGCTGCACACGGTCGCCCATGACGTAGGCAGTCACATAGAACCCGCGGTCAGCATCCTTGTAATCTGTCACCGGATTGCCCCAGCGATCGGCACTGCGGTAGGGGACGGATTGTCCTGTGCTGATCCATGCCGGGTGACCTTCCATCGTGCGTAATTGTTGTTCCTGGCTGGATGAGGATTGCCGTGTGCCCTGGTGGCTGTGTATGCGCACGCCATCGTGTTGTACGACCAGCCCGCCGTCGTTACGGCGCTCGCGGTATACCGGCCCTCCGCTGCCGAGATAAACCTCACCTGTGCGGATGCCACCACTGACACCGCTGTTGTTGCTAGTACCCTGGCCGCTGCTATTGTTACGTACGGTGATCAGCAAGTTGCGCGAGGGTTTGTCGAGCGTATCCAGCAATGCACTGACTTCCCGGTGGCTCGCGGCAGATGCATTGACCACCAGCTCGTTGTTGAAGGCATTGACGCTTTCGCCAGGCAATAGCACATCGTCCACCGCAGTAACCAGCGCGTCGGCCAGCTGGTACTGCATGCGGTATACATGCACTTCCGTCTTGTCTGCCGCCATCAACGATGAGGACAACAACAGGCAGGCGATGTATGAAAGGAAAGTCTGCACGGTTTTCATTCGCATGCGGCGGACTCCTTTCACACCGTGTGCTGGCGAAGATCGGGATCAATGTATGACCGCACCCAGTACTGTTCGAACTGGTCGAGCAAGGGTTTGGCGCGTGCACGATAATCGGTATAACCGATGCCCTGCATGATTTGCGGGTCAGGCCGCAGGATCAGTCCGTTGTCATCGGCAACCATGAAGCAAGGCAGTTTTTCTGTCTGGCTGGTTGGCAGTTTGTGCAGCTGGATCTTGTCCGATGCGCGATGGCTGGCGCGCAACAGGCGATGGCCGCGTTCCAGCAGTGCGCGTGTGTCGCGCACAATGATACGTATCGTGCTGTAACGGCTTTTCTGGGCGAGATCGAGTAATGCGGTTACAAAATCGTCGTGATCATACAGCCAGGCTTCGAGATCGTCGCTGAAGATCACCACCGAGCGTGCGGCCTGTTGCACAAGTTGTACGCTGAGTTGGCGGAAATCGCTGGCATGTTCCAGACGCACCAGTTCCGAACCGCTGGCCTTGCCACTGCGGTCCGGCGGCAGCATGAATGCCAGTATGCCAGTGTCGCTGTTGTCTGTGCTGAAGCCGAGCCGCAGCAAGGAATCGCGCCAAGGGTGGTTTGCCTCGGCATAAAGTCGCGACAATCCGTGTCGAGGTGTATCGATAATGGCCTGGCGCAACAGGGCATCGGCGATATCCGCCGCATATTCCGGCCGTGACGCGGCTGCGCTGATATGGCCGTCGGCGTTGTTGATGCGCAGGTAGCCTGCCGCTTCTTCCCCGAGGCTGGCGAGATAATGTTGCGCGTGGGCATCCACGGCACGTTCATGCGCCATTTCAGGCAGGAATTTCCGGCGCTGTTCCAGGATCGTATCCTGCTCCGTGTCCCATCCTGCACGCTGTGCATGGACAGGATAGTATTCCAGGCTGCTGTCGTCACTCATGATCCGCTG
>CALMIC010000116.1 GCA_937864065.1 uncultured Cellvibrionales bacterium
GTCTTGCTGGTGCGTGCACCGAGCTTGCGCAGGTTCTCGGCGCGGGCCACCAGGTTGCCGCGACCGCTGCTGAAACGCTTCACCGTCTCGCTGTAACTGTCACTCGCCCGCTGCAACTGGCGGCCGAGCTCGTCCAGCGATTCGCCGACGCGGGCAAACTGGTCAAACAACTTGCCGGCTTCCTGCGCAATCTTTTCCGCATTGCGGTTCTGTTTCTCGTAGCGCCAGATGCTGTGCACCGTGCGCAAGGTCGCCAGCAAGGTCGTCGGGCTGACGATGACGATGCCGCGATCAAACGCCTCGCCGAACAGCTGCTGGTCATGCTGGAATGCTACCGAGAAAGCGGCTTCCACCGGCATGAATAACATCACAAAATCGAGCGTGCGGATACCCTCCAGATTCTGGTAGGACTTGTCACTCAGCCGCTGTACGTGCGCACGCAGTGACTGCACGTGGGCTTTCAGTGCAGTCGCGCGCACAGCCTCGTCTTCCGCCTCGCAAAAGCGCTGGTAATCGACGAGGGAGACCTTGGCGTCGATGACAATGTCACGGCCTTCTGGCAGGCGCACGATCACATCCGGCAGCCGGCGCTCGCCGCCCTCGCCGCGCAGGTTCACCTGCGTGTCGTACTCTCGCCCTTTCTGCAGGCCGGACTGTTCGAGGATGCGCTCGAGCACCACTTCGCCCCAGTTGCCCTTGCGCTTGTTGTCGCCTTTCAGCGCGGTGGCCAGGTTCGCCGCATCGGCACTCACCTGCTGGCTGAGGTCTTTCAGGAAGCGGATCTCGGCAATCAGCGAGGCGCGGTCGCGGTTTTCGGCGTCATACACCTGCTCGACCTTCTGGCGGAACTGTTGCAGCTGCTCACGCAGCGGCGAGACCAGCGCATCCAGGCTCTGCTGGCTCTGCTGCTGGAAGCTCGCCTGCTTGGCCTCGAACAGGCGGTTGGCCACCAGCTCGAACTCGCGCGCCAGCACCGTGCGCGATTGCTCCAGCAGCGCCAGCTGTTCGCGGCTGGCGAGTTGTTCCTGCTCGCGGCGCGCCTCCACCTCGGCCAACCGGATACGCGCTTCCTGCAAGGCCTTCTGCCCGCGCAAGGCGGCGAGCAGGAAACCGAGCGCGAAGGCCACCGCTGCGGCAGCGGCCAGGGCGAGTAACAGGGCGGCATCGGGAGCAGGCATGGCGGAAAACTGGTCCTCCGGTACAGCTGGCAAAGCCGGAGGCCGGCTTGCTATGATTCAGGCAGTTTCTGCAGTGTACACGGAACAGGGACTGGCCACATGAGCGAGCTCGACAGCGGAATCCGCCGGGAAATCCAGGCGCTGTGCGCCGAGGGTTATGCACGGTATGACGCGGCGGATTACCGCCACGCCCTGCGCAAGTTCTACCAGGCCTGGACGCTGCTGCCGAAGCCGCAGACCGATTACAGCGAGGGCGGCTGGGTACTCACCGCCATCGGCGACAGCTACTTCCGCAGCGCGCTGTACGAACAGGGCAAGGAAGCGCTGGTGTCGGCCCTGCATTGCGAGGGCATGATCGACAACCCCTTCATCCACCTGCGCCTCGGCCAGTGCCTGCTGGAACTCGGC
>CALMIC010000117.1 GCA_937864065.1 uncultured Cellvibrionales bacterium
GGGGGTAGGGATGTGGCGCGCAAGGTACCGGAATCAGCCCGGCATGCGCAACCGCTGCTTCAGTGTGTGCCAGAGCCTGTTTTTGCCATTGAGGTCTTGCTTGCCGATCAGCGCGATGGTGGTGTTGTCCCGCCCGCCGCTAGCCAGCGCCGCGCGCAGCAGGGCTTCGGCAGCGGGCTGGATGTCAGGGTTGCCGGCCAGGATGGCGCTGATCTGGCTGTCATCCAGCTCATCGGTCAGCCCGTCACTGCACAGCAGGATCCACTGGTCGGGCTGCCACGGGCGGGTGAGGGTGTCGACTTTCACATCCGCCAGTTCCAGCGATCCGAGGCACTGGGTGATGACATTGCGCTCTGGGTGACGTTCGGCCTCGGCAGCGGTGATGACGCCGGATTGCACCAGCATCTGAACATAAGAGTGATCGACAGTCAGTTGCTCAAGGGTGCCACTGCGTTCGCCGGTGCGGGTCCAGAGGTAGGCGCGGCTGTCACCGACCCAGGCTATCTCGTATTGCTCGCCGTTACTGTGCATGGCGACGACAGTAGAGCCCATGCCGCGGGCGCCCTGGCCCTTGCGGGTGGCGCTGAGGATGCTTTCGTGGGCGCTTTGCAGGGCTTCGGCCAGTGTTTTGCCCTGGCGGACCTTGCGGGCGACGGTGTCGATGGTGATGGCGCTGGCCACTTCGCCGGCTTCATGGCCACCCATGCCGTCAGCCACCACCCAGAGACCCTGTGCCGGTAGACAGCAGAACGCGTCTTCATTGTTGGCGCGCACGTTCCCGGTGTGGGTGACGGCGCAGTCGTTCCAGACCGGCATGGCGAATCCTGTACTGCGGTGACTGCAATTTATTATAAAATCGCCAGCCATAACAGTTCTGTCAGACTATACCTCCATCACCTGCCGCCACCGACGGACCCCACGGAGAACCATTGCGATGCTGAAACTGCGATTTGCCAACAAGGAACATGGCGATGTCTGGCTGGTGGAACCCTCGGTGCTGCTCGGCTCCGATGTCGGCTGCCAGGTGGTGCTGAAGCGCGATGGCATCCAGCCGCGCCATATCGATATCCAGATCAAGGGTGACCAGCTGACTCTTGTCAACCTCGCCGCTGACACCTCGCTGGCGCTGAATGGCCAGCCAGTGGCCAAACAGGCTGAGCTCAAGGCCGGTGACAGCTTCAGCATGGCCGGTATGCAAGTGGTGGTTGTCGATCCCAAGACTGAGGCGCGGCCGGCAGCTGAAGTGCAGGCTTCCTCCGGCTGGGCCATCCGCCCCAACCACAGTGCCTTGGCCAACAAGGTGTACCCGATCAATGGTGACACCGTATTGGGTCGCGCCACCGAGTGTGACCTCAGTTTTTCCGTGACCCACCTGTCGCGCAAGCATGCCCAGCTGTCCATCGTGAACGGCCAGCTGATGGTCAAGGACCTGGGCTCAGCCAATGGCACCTTCGTCAATGGCCAGCAGGTGCAGGAAGCCAGGCTGAACAAGGGTGATGAGTTGCGCCTCGATACGCTCAGCTTCACCGTGATCGGCCCTGGCGGCGATGCTGACAAGACCACCGTGCGCGCAGCTGTCAGCCCGATTGCTGCAGCCATGCCCCAAACGCCGGCTGTCCCGGCAGCAGCGGCGGCGAAGCCGGCTGCAGAGTCCGCCGACAGGAAACGCGTTGCCGGCACCACCGCTTTCCAGAAAGCGGTGTCGGCCAGCGAGGAAGCGAAGCAGGAAGCGGTGAGTTCAAAAGCGAACTGGGTGATTGTTGCTGTGGCCCTGGTTGCCGTGGTGGCGATTGTCGCTTACATGCTGTCCTGAGTTCCGGTTTTCTTGCAGCCCGACAACCCGACCAAGGCCCTGGTGCTGTATGGCACGCTCGGCTGCCATCTCTGTGAGCTGGCCGAACAGCAGCTGTTGCCGTGGGTGGCGGCGGGCTGGCAGGTGGAGCTGGTTGATATCGCAGAAGACGACCAGTTGATGGCGCGTTACTCACTCACCATTCCCGTGCTGCAGCATGTGGCCAGTGCGCGGGAACTGGGCTGGCCTTTTGACCAGGCGGCGCTGCTCGGTTTCCTCAATGCATTCGATGGCGGGCAATACTGATGCGCTGGCTGATCCTCGCTGCCATCCTGCTGTTCATTGCGGCGCAAGTGTCACGCATGCGGCCCTCGAAACGGGACCAGCAGTTGCAGGCCCTGCGCCAGGTGGCGACACGTGCCGGCTTGACAGTGCGTTTCTGGACGGCGCGCAACAGCGGCTACCGTCTGCGCCAGTTGCCTGAATCTGGCTACCAGTACCTGTTGCCCCGTCGACTACAAGGCGATGCGGAACCGGTGTGGGCTTTGTGGCTGGACAGCGATGGCCGCATCACGCCGCTCGGTGGCCAGCCGCCGGAACTGGCCTACCAGTGGCTGGAAGCCTTCCACGGCCGTTTCCATGAACCCTGGGCCTTGCTCGAATCCTGCCAGGCCGGGCTTGGCCTGGTGTGGCAGGAGCGCGGCACGCCGGAAGATGTGACAAACATTTGCGAGGCGCTGCAGTTGCTGCGCCAGAACCTCGATGCCTTGCCAGGTTGATAACGATGTCGACAAACCGAATTCCGCATTTACAAATGGCCGGTTGTGTATTGGCTGCCGCCGCGCTGGCCTTGCTGGTGTGGTACGGCATTGCCCGCCCGCGCGAGGTGAAGGCCGAGTGGCAGGGGCCACTGAAAAGCGCGTCGTTTGCACCGTTTCGCGAAGGCCAGTCGCCGCTGAAGGAAATCTTTCCCACGGCGCAACAGATCGAGGAAGACCTCGTTCGCCTGAAAGGCGTTTTCAGCGGTGTGCGCACCTACACGTCGCTCGGTGGCATGGAAGTCGTGCCGGCGCTGGCGGCAAAACACGGCTTTGAACTCACACACAGTGCCTGGCTGGGCCGCGAGGAAGAACCCAAGGGCAAGTTGCGCAATGAAGAGGAGATTGCGGCACTGATCGACACGGCCAACCGCTATCCCGATGCAGTCAAGCGTGTGCTGGTCGGCAACGAGGTGCTGCTGCGCCGTGATCTGAAGCCGGATGAGCTGATTGCCTATATAGACCGCGTACGCGGTGCGATCCGGCAGCCGGTGTCCTATGCCGATGTGTGGGCATTCTGGCTCAAGCATCCTCAGGTGGCCGATCATGTCGACTACATCACGATCCATATCCTGCCGTATTGGGAAGATGAACCGGTGGCACTGGATGAGGCGCAGCAGCACATGCTCGCTATCATCGATCGCATCAAGCAGCGTTTCCCCGGCAAGCCGATCCTGGTCGGTGAAACCGGCTGGCCGACTGAAGGCCGCAGCCGTGGCCCGGCGCACGCAGACTTGCTGACCGCCGCCCACTTCGTGCGTGATTTGCCGCGTCTGGCCGAGGAACATGGTTTCGACTACAACCTCGTCGAGGCCTACGACCAGGGCTGGAAGGCGCAACTGGAAGGCACGGTCGGCGCGCGTTGGGGCATGTTCGATGAGTCGCGCACGTTGAAATTCGGCCTCACCGGCCCGGTGGTGCCGCTCGACAATGCCATGCCGCGCATTGCCATGTCGGTTATGCTCGGTGTGCTGGTGTCGCTGCTGCTGGTGCCGCTGGTGCGCAGTGCTGCCATGGTCCTCGGTGTCGCGCTGTGGAGCCAGTTGTTTGCTGCCATGCTGGTGCTGGCAGTCTACAAGGCGATTCGCCTGACAGTGGCGCCGGCATCCTTTACCTGGGCACAGCAAAACATCCTGTTTTCGCTGGCGGACAAGCACTGGATCGGCGATACCACGGTGGCCTTCTGGTACAAGTTGTTGCTGCAGCAAATGGCGGTGCCACTGGCACATGCCTGGGGTTGGTTGCTCGCTGTGTTCTCGCTCGGCTTTGCGCTGGCAATGCTCGGCTGGTTGCGCAAGTTGCTACAGGTGCAGCCTGTAGGGCGAGTGGCTGTCCTGGCGCGGGGCGGTTTCGGTGCCTACGCGATCGGTGCACTGGTGTTTGCCGGCATGTTCGCCACCTCCGGGCGTTATATCGATATCCCGCTGCCACTGTTCTGGCTGCCGCTGGTCGCTGCGCTGGCACTCGTTGGCTTGCGCCACCTGCAGGCCGGCCATGCGATTGCCGATACGATGGTCGTGACGCGTTGCCCGGTTTTGAACCGGCATGCGCTGTGGCTGTTGCCACTGGCTGCACTGGCCTGTGTCTGGGGTGAAGTGGGTGCCATGCTCGGCGGTGAGGATTTCATCACGATGCACCCGACACTCGCCGAGCAGCTGCCGTTGATTGTTGCCTCCATTCTCGCCAACCACCAGTTGTTGCTCTGGTGTGCCGCCTGTGTATTGCTCGGGCTGGTGTTTGCGCGCCAGCCGGCATCAGCAGGACGCTAGGTATTATGCAGGCACTGCTGGACGAGCTCTACCACGGCCAGTCGTCGCGTGCGACCCGCTTCCGCTTCGGGTTGTTACTGTTTGATGTACTGACCATCCTGTTTTTTGCGCTGTCGACGATGTTCCCGCCAGGCCTGGTGCTATACGTTGTCGATGCCTTGATAGCACTGATCCTGCTGGGCGATTTCGCCGCGCGCTTTTATCTCGCTGGCTGGCGCCCGCGCTGGCTGCTCGGTTTTGACGCCATTGCTGACATACTGGTCATTATCTCGTTGCTGGCAGCTTTTTTTATCGACAACCTGGCCTTCCTGCGCGTGTTGCGGATGATGCGCCTGCTGCGCTCGCGTCGCGTTGCGCGTGACCTGCAGGATGTTTCTCCCTGGTTTCGCACCCATCAGGAAGTGATCCAGGCGAGCCTGATCCTGTTGTTGTTCATCTTCGTCATCGCGTCGGTGGTGTTTGTCGTCGAAAACGACGTGAATC
>CALMIC010000118.1 GCA_937864065.1 uncultured Cellvibrionales bacterium
GCCGGCGCCGACCTCTCCCCTGCCCGCCTGCTCGATGCCTACACGCGCGGCATCTTCCCGTGGTACAGCGAGGGCGAGCCGGTCCTGTGGTGGAGCCCTGCGCCGCGTTGCGTGATCTATCCACAGCAATTCCATGCCTCGCGCAGCTTGCGCAAAACCTGGCGCAGCGGCCAGTTCCATGTCTCGGCCAATCGCGCATTCCCCGCCGTGATGCACGCCTGCGCCACCGTGCCGCGCGGCTATGCCAACGGCACCTGGATCACACGCGACATGTTTGACGCCTACTGCGCGCTGCACACGCTCGGCTGGGCGCATTCACTGGAAGTGTGGCAGGAGGAAACGCTCGTCGGCGGGATTTACGGGCTCGCGATCGGCAATATCTTTTTCGGCGAATCGATGTTCAGCCGCGCGACAGACGCCTCGAAAATCGCACTGTGGTGGCTGTGCCAGAGCCTGCACGCCCTCGGCTTCGCACTGCTGGACTGCCAGGTGGAAAACCCGCACCTCTTGTCGCTCGGCGCCACCTGCATCGCGCGGGAGCATTTCCAGGCATTGCTTGAACAACACGCGCATCCCGCCACGCCATTGCCTGTGCCAGAATGGCGCAACACCCTGGACCAGCTGACCGCATGAGCAGCCACAAACTCACCCTGCTGGTGACACACCCGCACCCTTGCAGCTACCTGCCGGACCGGCAGGCCAGCACGGCGTTTGTCGATCCCGGCTACCAGATCACGCCATTCATGTTCTCTCGCCTGGCCGAGCTCGGCTTCCGCCGCAGCGGCCAGCACGTGTACCGCCCGCATTGCGGGGAGTGCCAGGCCTGCATCCCGCTGCGCCTGCCCGTCTGCGAATTCCAGCCCGACCGGCAGCAACTGCGCTGCCTCAAACGCAACGCCGACCTGCGCGTGCGCCAGCTGGCCTCGATCGACAATGACGCGTGCTATGCGCTGTTCGAGAAGTACATCAACACGCGGCACGATGACGGCGACATGTACCCCGCCAACCGCGAGCAGTACCGCAACTTCCTCTGTGTGCCGTGGCCCGGCACGTTCTACCTCACCTATTCACTGGGCGAGCGGCTGCTGGCGGTGTCGGTGTGCGACCGTTTCGACCACGGCTATTCCGCGGTCTACACGTTTTTCGATCCGGATGAGGAAAAACGCAGCCTCGGTGTGTTCGCCATCCTGAACCAGATCGCCCGCGCCCAGCTGGAAGGGCTCGACTACCTCTACCTCGGCTACTGGATAGAAGGCTGCACCAAGATGCGCTACAAAAACCGCTACCGCCCGGCCGAAATATTGCAGGATGGCCAGTGGCAGCGGCTCAATGTACCTGAGGCGGGACAGTCGCCGCCAGCGCAAGCGTGACCGGCGCCAGCGCCCTTGCCGCCACAATCCTACGCACAAACCGGCAGTGGACAGCCCACAACCGAATCCCTACGCTAGGCCTCAACTAAAGGCCTGCCAGCCGAGCCCCGGACTGGCCTTGGAAAGAATATGTAAATTTTTGATTTCATTAACTTTTCACTAACCAACCTAAAGGAGACTACGCATGGCTAACTCGCCCGCTGCAGCCCAGCACGATGACGACGTGTTGCGCGACAGCTTTGAACTCGGGTTTACCTATACGCGTTCCACCGGCCCGATCATCGGCGCCTTCCTGACCGGCCTGCGCGACGGCAAGATCGTCGGCATCAAGGGCTCGAACGGCAAGGTGATCTGCCCGCCGACCGAGTATGACCCCCACACCGCCGAGGAGCTGACCGAGCTGGTCGACCTGCCGTCCACCGGCACCGTCACCACCTGGAGCTGGATCAGCCAGCCACACCCGAAGCACGTCCTGACCAAGCCCTTCGCCTGGGCCTTGATCAAGATCGACGGCGCGGACACCGCGATGCTGCACAAGGTCGATGCCGGCAGCGAAGCCAACATGAAAACCGGCATGAAAGTGAAAGTCCGCTGGGCCGCTGACCGCCGCGGCTTCATGACCGACATCGAATGCTTCGAGCCGGCCTGAGGAGAATCCCCATGAGTGAAGAACAGAAACCCGTAGAAATCATGGAAAGCCCGGTGTACATGCAGTACAGCTTTGCCGCTGGCCGCGCCACCTCGCGCTTCCTGAAATCCATCAAGCAGGGCAAGCTGGTTGGCCAGCGTTCGTCCGTCACCGGCAAGGTCATCGTGCCGCCACGCGGTTCCGATGCCGAAACCGGCACCCCGACCTTCGAGGAAGTCGAACTACCGGATACCGCTACCGTCATCACCTTCACAGTGGTCAACATCCCCATCCCGAACTCCAAGGTGCAGCCGCCGTTCATCGTGGCCAACCTTGTGCTCGATAACTCCGACCAGACCTTCATCCACCTGGTGTCGGGCTGCAAGAACGAAGACGTGCAGATCGGCACCCGCGTGAAAGCGGTATGGCGCGACCAGAGTGAGTGGGAATACAGCTTCAACAACATCGAATACTTCCAGCCGATCGAAGGCGAAGCGCCCGTTGACATCGATGCACTGAAGGCCAAGCGCCTGAAAGAAGTGGAGGCATACAAACATGCGTGAGATAGCGATCATCGCCTATTACCAGACCCCGATGGTCCGTGATGCAGGCGCCAAAAACGACGTTGAGCTGGTCATGGAAGCTGTCCATGCCGTCAAGAACGAACTGAAACTGACCCAGAAAGACATCGACTTCACCTGCTCCGGCAGCTGTGACTACCTCGGCGGCGCGGCGTT
Organism: uncultured Cellvibrionales bacterium; assembly: GCA_937864065.1. Classification (GTDB taxonomy): domain Bacteria; phylum Pseudomonadota; class Gammaproteobacteria; order Pseudomonadales; family UBA7239; genus UBA7239. Next base: position 2,736 of record CALMIC010000118.1, read on the forward strand.
CGCGTTCGTCGGCGCGGTGGATGCGCTCGGTGCCTTCCCGCCGATTTCCGAATCGCACGTGGAAATGGACGCGGCCTGGGCACTGTACGAAGCCTGGCTGAAAATGCAGACTGGCCATTTCAACACCGCACTGATCTACGGTTTCGGCAAGAGCTCGCACGGCCCGATGCACGAAGTGCTCGCGCTGCAGCTCGACCCGTACTACACCCAGCCGCTGTGGCCGGACCAGATCAGCATGGCTGCCCTGCAGGCGCGGGCGATGATGGACGCCGGCAAGCTGACCGAACAGCAGATGGCGAAAGTGGTGGCACGCAGCCGCCAGAATGCGAAAGCCAACCCGAATGCCCAGCTGAAAGGTGACTACACCGTCGAGCAGCTGCTGGCCCAGCCGATGCTGTCTTCGCCGCTGCGTAAGCACGACTGCCCGCCGATCACCGACGGCGCGTCCGCGCTGATCATGGCGACGAAGGAAGTGGCCGAGAAACTGCTCGCCGGTACCGGCAAGCGCCCGGCCTACATCACCGGCATCGACCATCGCATCGAGTCCCACCAGCTCGGTACACGCGACCTCACGCAATCCATGTCCACCCGCATTGCCGGTGAACAGGCTGGCGTGAAGAAAGGCAAGGTCGACATCGCCGAACTGCACACCCCGTTCAGCCACCAGGAACTGCTGGTCAAAGAGGCGCTCGGCCTCGACGACAGCACCGTGATCAACCCGTCAGGCGGCCCGCTCGCTGGCAACATCTTCATGTCTGCCGGCCTCGATCGCATTGGCGCCGTTGCCACGCGCATCATGAA
>CALMIC010000119.1 GCA_937864065.1 uncultured Cellvibrionales bacterium
AGTTGAAAATGCCTGATCTTGCCCACATTTAGTGGGCACACTTCCAGGCGATTTTACGAAACAGGTTCTGGCTCCCGTTTCTTCAGAGCTGCAAGCGGAAGCGGCGCAGCAAGTCCATGATCTTGTCGCGGTCAGACATATCTTGCTTGTCCTGGTAGGCCGCGGTGATCTCCACCAGTTTCTGCATCAGCTCGGGCTTGATCTCGTCGATTTTCTTGTACGCCATCGACCATTGCTCGGCGATGCGTTGGTCTGACGAGCTCTCGAGCAGGATGGTGCAGGCAGAATGGCGCGTGTCCTGGCAGATCTTGTCGAACAGCGTTTTGACGGCCGTTTCCGGCCCCTCAAGGTATTGCAGGAACACTGCCGAGTGGTACACCAGGAAGCCGGTGATCTGCAGCTTCTCGTTGTTTTCCCGGGCTTTGTTCAGCAACTCGAAGAGCGCCTCCTCGCTCATGACCTTGCGGGCGGTACTGGCGTAGACCAATTGGTAAATCATGACGGACTCCGTAACTGCTGCGGGGTTGGCGTTATTGCGTTGTCCGGTGATTAAAGCATGTTCCCGTGTGAAACCGACCTGCGATAACTGCGTAGCGCAACGGGCTGGCTGGCTACCAGGTGCTAGAATCGCGATCAGCCATAACGGCCGAACAGGATATGCCCATGCCCGCTACCCGCACCAAGATCTGCGGCATCACGTCTGTGGAGGATGCCGCTGCCGCCGTGGCCGCCGGGGCCGATGCCATCGGCCTGGTGTTCTACCCGAAGAGCCCACGCTATGTGACGCTGGAACAGTCCGCGCGGGTTGCCCGTGCCGCCGGCCCGTTCGTGACCACGGTTGGCCTTTTTGTCGATCCCGCGCCCGAGGCAGTGCAGCGAGTGCTGGACAAGGTCCCGCTGCAGTTGCTGCAGTTCCATGGCAATGAAACCCCGGCGTTCTGTGCGTCTTTCGGCCGGCCGTTCATCAAGGCCTTGCGCATGGCGGAGGGGGTTGATGTGCCGGCCATCGAGCGGGCATTCGCCGATGCCGGCGCACTGGGCCTGCTGCTGGACAGCTACAGCCCGGCCGCGCCCGGTGGCACGGGCGAGACGTTCGGCTGGGAGCGGATTCCCGAAATCCGGCGGCTTCCCCTGATTCTGGCCGGTGGACTCTCGCCGGAGAATGTGGCTGCTGCCGTGCGCCAGGTTCGCCCTTACGCCGTGGATGTGAGCAGCGGGGTGGAAATCGCCCCCGGCCGCAAGGATTCCGCTAGAATTGCCGCTTTCGTGCAAGCCGCGCGAAGTGCTTCACCGGAGTGAGTTGTTGTGACACAGAAAAGCTGGAAAGACACCGATTTTGCCGCCTTCCCGGATGCCCATGGCCATTTCGCGCAGTTCGGCGGCCAGTTTGTTTCGGAAACGCTGATGGCCGCCGTGAGCGAGCTGGAGGCGATCTATGCCAGGGTTTCGAAGGATCCGGCCTTCCACGCCGAATTCGACCGCGACATGGCGCACTACGTCGGTCGGCCCTCGCCGCTGTATTTCGCCGAGCGCCTGAGCCGCGAGCTGGGCGGCGCACGCATCTTCCTCAAGCGGGAAGACCTGAACCACACCGGCGCCCACAAGGTGAACAACACCATCGGCCAGGCCCTGCTGGCCAAGCACTCCGGCAAGCAGCGCATCATCGCCGAGACCGGCGCCGGCCAGCACGGCGTGGCCACGGCCACGGTGGCGGCCCGCCTGGGCATGGAATGCGTGGTGTACATGGGCGAGGAAGACGTGAAGCGCCAGTCGCTCAACGTGTACCGCATGAAGCTGCTCGGCGCGACGGTGGTGCCCGTCACTTCCGGCTCGAAAACGCTGAAAGACGCGATGAACGAAGCGATGCGTGACTGGGTTACCAACGTCGACAACACGTTCTACATCATCGGCACCGTGGCCGGCCCGCACCCGTACCCGATGCTGGTGCGCGATTTCCAGTCCATCATCGGCCGCGAGGCGCGCAGCCAGTGCCTGGAGCAGACCGGCAAGCTGCCGGATGCGCTGGTGGCCTGCGTCGGTGGCGGTTCCAATGCCATCGGCCTGTTCCACCCGTTCCTCGCCGATGACGGCGTGGCCATGTACGGCGTGGAAGCGGGCGGTGACGGTGTCGAGACCGGCCGCCACGCCGCGCCGCTGTCGGCTGGCCGCCCCGGCGTGCTGCACGGCAACCGCACCTACCTGATGGACGACGACAACGGCCAGATTATCGAGACGCATTCGGTCTCTGCCGGCCTCGACTACCCCGGCGTCGGCCCCGAGCACTCCTGGTTGAAGGACATCGGCCGCGTGAACTACGTGGCGGTCAACGACACCGAAGCGCTGGCCGGTTTCCGCCGCCTGACGCTGACCGAAGGCATCATGCCGGCGCTGGAATCCAGCCACGCGATTGCCTATGTCGAGAAACTCGCGCCGACCATGGGCAAGGACGAGATCATCATCGTCAACCTGTCCGGTCGTGGCGACAAGGACATCCTGACCATCGCCGCTATCGACGGCATCAAGATCTGAGGAACGCACAGTGAGCCGTATCGCATCGTGCATGCAAGAACTGAAAGCCGCGAACCGCAAGGCGCTGGTTCCCTACATCGTCGCCGGTGACCCGGACTACGCCACCACGCTCGCCACGCTGCATGCGCTGGTGCAGGCGGGTGCCGACGTCCTCGAGATCGGCGTGCCGTTTTCCGACCCGATGGCGGAAGGCCCGGTGATCCAGAAAGGCCACGAGCGCGCGCTGGCTTCCGGCATGTCGCTGAAGAAAGTGCTGGAACTGGTGCGAGAATTCCGCAGCAGCGACAGCAAGACGCCGGTGGTGCTGATGGGTTACGCGAACCCGGTGGAACGCATGGGCTATGCCGCCTTTGCCGATGCGGCGGCTGCCGCCGGTGTTGACGGCCTGCTCACGGTCGACATGCCGCCGGAAGAGGCTGCTGGCCTCAACGCGGAACTGAAGCGCGTCGGCATCGACAATATTTTCCTGCTTGCACCGACCACTACCGATGTGCGCGCGCAGCAGATATGCCAGATGGCGACCGGCTACCTGTACTACGTGTCGCTGAAAGGCGTGACGGGCGCCGGCCACCTCGATACCACGGAAGTGCGCGCGAAGCTGGCGCAGTTCCGCAGCTACACCGGCTTGCCGCTGTGCGTGGGTTTCGGCATCAAGGATGCGGCCTCGGCGCGCGCGGTGGCCGAAACGGCCGACGGCGTGGTGGTCGGCAGCGTGCTGGTGGACGCGATGGCGCGCGACGGCAAGGCGGCTACCCCGGCAGTGGCGGCGGTGATCGCCGATATCCGCGCCGCGATCTGAACAGGAGGAACAGGGTATGAGCTGGCTTGAGAAAATTGTCCCGGCAATCACACGTTCCGAGAAGCGCAACCAGGGTACCAGCGCGATCCCGGAAGGCTTGTGGAAAAAATGCCCTAAGTGCGATGCGGTGCTGTACCGGCCGGAGCTCGAGCGTGCACTCGACGTATGCCCGAAGTGTGACCACCACATGCGTATCGGCGCCCGCACCCGCATCGACTGGTTCCTCGACAAGGATGGCCGCGAGGAGCTGGCCACCGAGGTCGAGCCGATCGACCGCCTCAAATTCAAGGATGTGAAGAAATACAAGGATCGTCTGACCGCCGCACAGAAAGAGACCGGTGAGAAAGATGCGCTGGTGGCCTTCCGTGGCACGGTCAACGGTTTGCCGGTGGTGGTGTGTGCCTTCGAGTTTGCCTTCCACGGCGGCTCGATGGGCTATGCCGTGGGTGAGCGTTTCACCCGCGCGGCCACCATTGCGCTGAACGAGAAAATCCCGTTCATCTGTTTCTCGGCCACTGGCGGCGCGCGCATGCAGGAAGCGCTGATCTCGCTGATGCAGATGGCGAAAACCAGCGCCGTGATCGAGCGCCTGAAGCAGCAGGGTGTACCGTATATTTCCGTGATGACCGACCCGGTGTACGGCGGCGTGTCGGCGAGCCTGGCCTTGCTGGGTGACCTCAATATCGCTGAACCTGGCGCGCGCGCCGGTTTTGCCGGTCCCGGCATCATCGAGCAGACGATTCGCCAGAAACTGCCGAAAGGTTTCCAGCGCAGCGAGTTCCTGCTCGACCATGGTGCCATCGACATGATCGTCCACCGCAAGGACATGCGCGACAAACTCTCTTCCTTGCTGGCCAAGCTGACTGGCCAGCCGGCACCCGCACTCGCCGAATAGCGCTTGCTCCCGCATGAGCGCGCGCTTCTCGACCTTGCGGGAATGGTTGCAGTGGCAGGAGTCACTGCACCCGTCGGTCATCGAGCTCGGCCTCGACCGCATCCGCAGTGTGGCTGTGGCCTTGTTCGGCGCCGATTTCCTCGCGCGGCAGCCACTCACCATCACCGTTGGCGGCACCAACGGCAAGGGTAGCTGCGTCACTGTGCTCGCGGCGTTGTTGCATGCCACCGGTCGTCGCGTTGGCAGTTTCACCTCGCCGCACCTGTTGCGCTACAACGAAAGGATCCGCATCGATACGCAGGAAGTGTCCGACGCGGAACTGTGTGATGCCTTTGCCGCGATTGATGCCGCACGCGGCGACACCAGCCTGACCTATTTCGAGTTCAACGCGCTCGCCGCTTTCTGGCTGTTCCACCGTCATGCGGTCGAAGTGCAGGTGCTGGAAGTGGGGCTGGGTGGCCGGCTGGATGCGGCCAACCTGGTCGATGCCGATATTGCGGTCATCACCAATGTCGCGATCGACCATGTCGAGTGGCTGGGCAGCACGCGCGAGGCAATCGGCTGGGAGAAGGCCGGCATCCTGCGTCCGGGCGGCAAGCTGGTGTACGGCGAGGCCGACATGCCGGCCAGCGTGCAGCGCGCCATCGATATGCTGGAAGTGCACTGCCGCCGCGCCGGCCGCGATTTCAGCCTGCACGCCGATGCGCAGCAACTGGAGTGGCGCGGCTTGTCCGGCCACGATGCTGTCAACACCTTGCGCTGCCCGCGCCCGGATTTGCCATTGCCGAGTGTCGCCTGCGCGTTGCAGGTACTGGCCTGGCTTGGCATCTGGGAGGAGAGCGTGTTTGCCCGCGTATTGCCCGGTATCACGCTGCCGGGGCGCTGGCAGAGAGTGAGTGCACGTGATCGCGAGTGGTTGCTCGATGTGGCGCACAATGAAGCGGGCGCGCAATTCCTCGCCGAGCGCCTGTGCCACAGCGGCGAAGCACCGGTAACGGCAGTGTTTTCGGCGATGGCCGACAAGGATCTCGTGGCGATCTTCAGCGCGCTGGCACCGGTGGTGCGGCACTGGCTGCTGTTCCCGCTGGCGGATAACCCGCGTGCCGCCACACTGGCGCAATTGACGGCCGCAACGGCCCAGGCGGGTATTCCCACTACAGCCTTGCAGCCGTGCCAGTCAGTGGAGGAGGCGCTGGCCGCCGCCGAACCGCAGCACGGCACGGTGCTGGTGTGCGGCTCGTTTTTCACGGTGGCTGCGGTGCAGTCGGTGCTGGACCCGCACTGATGCGCATGGCGGCCGGCATTGCCAGGTACTGGTTGCTGCTGCCGACGATTGGCTGTTTCGCCCTCTGGCTGCTTTACCTGGCCGTTGCATGGCAGCGGATGGATTATCCGTACCAGATCGAATGGATCGAGGGCGGCATCCTGCAACAGGTGGTGCAGGTGGCTAGGGGCTTGCCGTTGTATGCCTCACCTGACAGCGATTACGCCCCGGCGCTCTACATGCCGTTGTACTACTACCTGTCGGCGTTGGCAGGCAGTTTTTCCGGCGACTATTTCTTCGGTATGCGGCTGGTGTCTTTTGTCGCATCGCTGCTGACGGCTGTCGCGTGTGGCGTGTCGGTGGGCCTGCTGGTTCGCCATTGGTGTGGGGCTGTGCTCGGTTTCCTGGCCTATTTCCTGCCTTACCGTTTTACTGGCTACTGGTACGATGTTGGCCGCGTCGACAGCCTGTGGACGATGTGGCTTGCACTTACGCTGATGTCATTGGTGCTGGCTTTTTACTGCAAGCGACAGCACTGGTTGTGGCTGGCTGTGTTGAGCTTTGCCGGCGCCTTCCTGACCAAGCAATCCTCGCTGTTCCTCTCGCCATTCCTGTTTGTGGCGGTGTGGGCCTGGTTCGGTTTGCGTGCGGCTGTGCAACTCGCCACAGCGGCGGCGGCCTTGCTGCTGTCGCTGGTGCTGTTATTGACGGCATGGCTTGGCGACCTGTTTTTCTACGCCACGTTCGAGATGGCCACAGCGCATGCCTTCAACTGGCGCCGCATTGACATGTTCCTGTTGCTGAACCTGTTGCTGAGCATACCGGCATTGCTGCTTTTTTCCCTGGCGTTCATTGCCGGCTTCCGCCAGCAGCGCCAGGAGGGAGTTGGCTGGCTGTTCCTGTTGCTGGGGTTTTCGGCGATCTCGGCGATTTCGCGCATGTACTCAGGCGGGGCAGAGAATGTGATGATGCCCTGTTACATGCTGATAGTGATCACCGGCTGTGCGGGTTTCTGGCATTTCTGTGCGGCGGCACAGCGCAAGTGGTGGTCCAGCGGCCTTGCCGTGCTGTTATTCCTGTTGAATATCTATTGGGCATGGTTCGATGTGAAGCAGCAGGTGCCGACTACGGCTGACCGGGCGGCCGGTGATGCGCTGGTGGCCAGGATCCGGCAAGTGCCTGGCAGGGTATGCCTGACCAAGGATGGCTATCTGGCTTACCTCGCTGGCAAGGAC
>CALMIC010000120.1 GCA_937864065.1 uncultured Cellvibrionales bacterium
GCCAACCAGCGTCTGCCAGCGGAAGTCCCCTACCGACACCTGCCAGCCGAACTGCCGCGACTCGGCAAAAGCGTGTGAATACTGTGCCGCGTAGTGAAACAGTTTTTTCGGGATACAACCGACATTGACGCAGGTGCCGCCGAGGTACTGGCGCTCGACTACCGCAACCCTCTTGCCAAGCCCTGCTGCCATGCGCGCTGCGCGCACGCCGCCGGAGCCGGCACCGATCACCAGCAAATCGAATTCATGAGTCATGAAACAGCTCTCCGCGGATATCGATCACACCGGGAACCACGGTGCAGGACACTTGTCTGGCTTGCCAGTGTTGTAGCCAGAGTGGGACATCCCGGTGCGACAGCGGATCACCAGGAAAGATAAACACGACATGCATGCCATCATGAAATTCCTCGATGAGCGCACTGACAACGTCATCACCCTGCCTGAAGGCCAACTGCCGCGCATCACGGCGTGCCAGATCAATGATGCCTGCCGCAACGGTGTCTTGATAGTACGCCAGCACATCGCACCCCTGCAGATACCGCAGCGCCCGAATGGTCAGCATATCGCTGTCGCCAGTACCCGTCCCCACCAGGGTAATACTTCCCCTACATGCACCAGAAACAAATATCAGCAACTCTTTTGACAGCTTTGACGCATCCAGCTGCAGCGAACCAGACAACAGCGATTGTTGCAGCACCTGGTCCCAGAATCGCCGGCGCTGCGCCATGGTGGGCAACACTTCACGTACCGCCTTGCGTAATTTGCTCGCCTGGGCGACAAACTCACCGAGTGATGGTGGCAACAACGACTCGATGCGTGCGCGCAACAAACGCGCAAGCACGGGCAAGGTCCCACTGGATGACACCGCGACGGTCACATGACCGCGCTCCACAATGGAAGGAAAGATGAACGTGCTCAGGGATGGCTGGTCTACCACATTGACCGGAAGCTGCCGGGCTCGTGCTGCACAGGAAACCTGCTCATTCAGGGCGAGATCCTCACTGGCCGCCACCACGAGCAACACGCCATCCAGCGCGGATTCGGCAAAGCGCTCACCGGATGCGATGACGATGGCACCCGCACACTCCAGCAGGCGGCGCTTGCGGTCAGCCACTTCGCCAGTGCCTACCAGCAGGCACTGTCGGCCTGCAATATCGAGACATACCGGCAGGGTTTTCATGGCTTGTGCTATTTTGCCTTGCGGGTAGCAGTCTTGCGTGCAGCCGGCTTGCTGGTGCGGGGTGTATCCTCATCACCACTCCCACTGCTTTCCACCCAGCGGCCGTTGCTGTAGAACGCACGCCAGCCAGAAGGCTTGCCTTCCACTTCACTTTGTACATACTGCTGTTTCGTCTTGCGGCTGAAGCGAACGATGGCTGGGTTACCGTCGGGATCGCGCTGCGGCGCCGTGAACAGGAATTCGTACTTCGGGTCGATTTCGTCGCGATGCGGCAACAGCTCCGTCACCAGCGGCGCACGGGTCTCACGATGTTTCGGGAACTGGCTGGCAGCGAGGAACAGGCCGGAGGCACCATCACGCAACAGGTAGAAATCGTCGACTTTCTCGCAACGCAACTCCGGCATCGGCACCACGTCCATCTTCGGCGGCGCTGCCTCACCGTTGCGCAGCAGCTTGCGGGTATTCTTGCAGGCACTGTTGGTACAACCGAAATACTTGCCGAAACGACCGGTCTTCAGCTGCATTTCCGCACCGCACTTGTCGCATTCGATCACCGGGCCTTCATAGCCCTTCAGCTTGAACTGGCCGCTCTCGATCTCGTAACCGTCACAATCGGGATTGTTGCCACAGATATGCAACTTGCGCTTTTCATCGAGCAGGTAGACATCCATCGCGGCATTGC
>CALMIC010000121.1 GCA_937864065.1 uncultured Cellvibrionales bacterium
GTCCTTGATGTCTCGATAATGCTTTGCCTGCACAACAGCTCACGCTCATCTTCAGACAATTCAGGGAAACAGAGATTGATATTAGCCCGTGTCGTTTTTGCGAGGCGCGAACCTGTTCGCCACAACAACATGCCAACTAGCGCCCCCAAGACCCTGAGCACAACGAATGGCAGCAATGCCAGTAACCGGTAAAAACTCCGGATTAGCAAAGCCTTGATATGTTCAGACAGAGGAACGGTCTTGTCTTCAATATTCACCAGAAAATCACACCTGCCAGTCTCGCAAGGTAATCATGATACAAACCTGCATGCAGTCACCAGTAGCCTATTGATATTTAAGTTCTCTCTAAATAATATATATGTAGTATAGGGAAAATGCCATGCCTGAAACCGATCTGGAAAAAATGCGCCATCACGCTTGCGAAGTGGCTGACTTCCTGAAAACCCTGGCGAACGAAAATCGCATCCTGATACTGTGCTGCCTGCTAGATGGCGAACAAAGTGTAGGCCAGATAAACCAGCATATAAGCATCTCTGCCTCCGCCCTTTCACAGCATCTTGCATGGTTACGTGAAGCCGGACTGGTTACCACTCGCCGTCAATCCCAAACCATCTTTTATACATTGGCAGATGACAAGGTCCAGAGCATATTGATCTTGCTCAAACAGCTTTATTGTCAATAACTCCAGCCCCTTAAACAAAAAAGCCCCGCCGACAATGCCGACGGGGCTTTTTCATCATCAAAATATTATTCGATGATTTTCGCGACCACACCAGCGCCGACAGTACGACCACCCTCACGGATAGCGAATCGCAGACCATCCTCCATCGCGATCGGCTGGATCAGGGTAACGGTCATCTGGATATTGTCGCCAGGCATAACCATCTCGACACCATCCGGCAGCTGGATTTCGCCAGTTACATCGGTAGTCCGGAAATAGAACTGCGGACGGTAGCCCTTGAAGAATGGGGTATGACGACCACCTTCTTCCTTTGACAACACATACACTTCTGACTCGAACTTGGTGTGCGGCTTGATGGTGCCCGGCTTGGCCAGAACCTGGCCACGCTCGACTTCCTCACGCTTGGTACCACGGAGCAGCGCACCGATATTCTCGCCCGCACGACCTTCGTCAAGCAGCTTGCGGAACATTTCCACACCAGTCACCGTGGTCTTGGAAGTCGCACGGATACCCACGATTTCCACTTCATCGCCTGTCTTGACGATTCCACGCTCAACACGGCCAGTCACCACAGTGCCGCGACCCGCAATCGAGAACACGTCCTCAATCGGCAGCAGGAACGGCTTGTCGATGGCGCGCTCCGGCATCGGGATATAGGTATCCAGCGTCTCTACCAGTTTCTTCACCGCAGAAGTGCCATAACCGTTGTCATCCTTGCCTTCCACTGCCATCAACGCAGAACCGATGATGATCGGGGTGTCATCGCCCGGGAAGTTGTACTGGT
>CALMIC010000122.1 GCA_937864065.1 uncultured Cellvibrionales bacterium
CATCAGGGTCTCGCGGGAAGTCAGGTCCCATTCGCGCCACGGCGCGATCACCTTGACTCCCGGTTTCAGCGCATAGGCACCGAGCTCGAAACGGACCTGGTCGTTGCCCTTGCCGGTAGCGCCATGCGAGATAGCGTCGGCACCGGTTTCGTTGGCGATCTCGATCAGGCGCTTGGCGATCAACGGGCGCGCAATCGAGGTCCCGAGGAGGTACTCACCCTCGTAAATGGCATTGGCGCGGAACATCGGGAACACGAAATCGCGCACAAATTCCTCGCGCAGATCGTCAATATAGATCTGCTTGATGCCCATGGCTTTCGCCTTTGCGCGGGCCGGCTCCAGCTCCTCACCCTGGCCGATATCGGCCGTGAACGTGACAACCTCACAACCGTATTCCTGCTGCAGCCATTTGAGGATGATGGATGTATCCAGGCCCCCTGAGTAGGCCAGCACAACCTTGCCGATGCCTGATTTTTTGCCTGCTTTGCTGCCTTTTGCTGCCGCCATGTGCGCCTCTCGATAGCCGTGGCCGGAAAGATGGCGCGCATTGTAAACGGCAGCGGCAGTAAAGGGCAGGGTCGCCCCCCCTCAGAGCAAGGCTTCTATATCCTTGGCGATGGCATCCGGCGAGGTGGCCGGGGCATAACGGGACACCACGCTCCCGTCACGGTCGACAAGGAACTTGGTGAAATTCCACTTGATGCCTTCGCTGCCCAGCAAGCCCGGAGCCTCCGTTTTCAGGTGGGCAAACAGGGGATGGGCATCTTTGCCATTGACATCGATCTTGGCAAACAGCGGAAAGTTGACGCCGAAATTCATTTCACAGAAGCTGCTGATCTCTGTCTCATTGCCCGGCTCCTGGTGCCCGAACTGGTCGCACGGGAAGCCGAGCACCTCCAGACCTCGCTCGCGATACTGCTCGAACAATTTTTGCAGTCCCTTGTACTGCGGTGTGAAACCGCATTTGCTGGCAGTATTGACGATCAGCAATACCTTGCCGCGATAAGCCGACAAATCCACCGGCTTGCCATCAATTGCCGTGGCGGAAAAATCAAAAACCGTAGTCATGGATTACTCTCCTTGCGTTTCACCAGATCAAGCGAAGCCGAGTTGATACAGTAACGCAAACCGGTCGGGAGAGGGCCATCCGGAAACACATGGCCGAGATGTGCGGCACATGCACTGCAGACCACTTCGGTGCGGACCATGCCGTGACTCATATCCCGATGCTCTGTAATGGCTTTTGCGTCCAGTGGCTGCCAGAAACTGGGCCAGCCACTGCCGGAATCGTATTTCGTGGCACTGTCAAACAACAGCTGTCCGCAACAGACGCAGGCATACAGGCCATCTTCCTTACAGTCCCAGTATTTACCAGTAAATGCACGCTCGGTACCTTTCTCGCGGCAGACATGGTACTGCTCCGGCGTGAGCTGTTCACTTTTTGGCATGCCGTTATCATGGCTCATGCACACTACCCCTTCGCTGCTTACCCTGTTGTTGCAGACTGAAGATTAGCAGAAGCAAAAGAAACAGTGATGCAGCCACAGTTGCGTAAATACCGTAACGCAAAGCGGGAGGATCGTAGCAAAAACTTACCCTGTGCCGGCCAGCCGGAACCACGACACCGCGAAATGCTTCGTTCACACGACCAACATAGGCCGGCACACCCTCCCCCGTGACGCGCCACGCAGGCTGCCAGGTGTCGGACCACACCAGCTCCGCCGCACTGTCCGACAATGGTTCCACTTC
>CALMIC010000123.1 GCA_937864065.1 uncultured Cellvibrionales bacterium
CCTGCGAAGGCCGTATCGTGGTCACCGGCATGGGCAAATCCGGCCATGTCGGCCGCAAGATCGCCGCCACCCTGGCGAGTACCGGCAGCCAGGCCTTTTTCGTCCATCCCGGGGAAGCCAGCCACGGCGACCTCGGCATGATCACCCCGAAAGACGTCGTGCTGGCATTGTCCAACTCCGGCACCACAGCCGAAGTCGTCACCCTGCTGCCCCTGATCAAACGCATGGGCGTCCCCCTGGTCAGCATGACAGGCAACCCTGCCTCCACGCTGGCCCAAGCCGCGAACGTGCGCCTGGACGTAAGCGTGGAAAGCGAGGCTTGCCCGCTGGACCTGGCCCCGACAGCCAGCACCACCGTCGCGCTGGTCATGGGCGATGCGCTGGCCATCGCCCTGCTTGAGGCGCGCGGCTTCACTGCAGAGGACTTCGCCTTCTCCCACCCCGGCGGTGCACTGGGACGCAAGCTGCTGCTCAAGGTTGATGACATCATGCACAGCGGGGATCGCATCCCGGTAGTTGCGCCCGGCACCCCACTGACTGATGCTCTGCTGGTCATGAACGCCAAAGGCCTGGGCCTGACCACCGTCTGCGACCAGTCACAGCGCCTGCTGGGCATATTCACCGATGGCGACTTGCGCCGCGCACTCCATAACGATGTGGTGGACCTGCGTCACACGGACATCGATGCTGTCATGACAAGAAATGGAAAGACAGTGGGTGCTCACATGCTTGCAGCAGAAGCCCTCGCCATTATGGAGCAGAAACACATCACCGCCCTGGTTGTGGTCGATGATGAGCATCGCGTCGAAGGCATCGTGCACCTGCACGACATCCTCAAAGCAGGCGTCGCCTGAGGAGACTATGATGAACCAGGCCGAACAGCTTGCCCTGCCCGTCAAACTGCTGTTACTCGATGTCGATGGCGTGCTGACCGATGGCCGGATCACCTATGACAGCCAGGGTCAGGAGCAGAAATGCTTCCACATCCACGATGGCCTGGGGATCAAGCTGTTACAAAGCCACGGCATCCGTGTCGGCATCGTGACCGGCCGCTGCAGCCCGATGGTGGAGCGGCGCGCCAATGAGCTCGGCATAGACCTTGTCCTGCAAGGTCGCGAAGACAAATGGGCAGCCGCCAGCAGCATCCTTGAACAACTGGGCCTGACAGCCAGCCAGTTGGCCTATATGGGAGATGACCTGCCGGACCTCGCCGCGATCCATCATGCCGGCCTGGGCATTGCGCCCGCCAATGCTGCCAGCGCTGTACGCCAACACGCCAACCTGATTACCCAGCAGCGTGGCGGTCAGGGCGCCGTCCGGGAAGCCTGTGAGTTCATTCTGGCAGCGCAAGGCCATTGGGACGGCGTCCTTTCCGGCTACCTCGGCTCGCACCCATGACGCCTGCCGACAACCGCAATAGCATCGGTAGCTTGCTGCCTGCCAACTGGCGACAGCTGGCCCTGCTTGGCTGCGCGCTCCTGCTGGCACTGGTCGGCCTGAACCTGGACGGATGGCATTCACCGGCTGGCACAGCTTCGGCTGCGACACAAGCGGGTGGTGACACACCGGACATCATCATCGGCCAGCCGCATATCGAGAAATTCGGCGAAGCAGGCAAACGCAGCAGCCAACTGGAAGGTACACGCCTGACCCACTATGAAGGCACCAACCGGAGCCTGCTGGATGAGCCACGCGCCCGATTCACCCAGGCCAAACCGGGCCAGAAGCCGGTCGAATGGCAGCTGCAGGCCCATAGCGCCTGGCTCTATCACGACTCGCAGAATATCGACCTGCAAGGCAACGTGTTGCTATCCAGCGATGACACACCAGGTGGGCGCACCGAAATCGCCACTGAGCAGCTGCTACTGGATGTCGACCGCCAATACGCCGAAACTGACAAAGCTGTTACCATACGCGCCCGCCGCAGCGAAGCACATGCCGCAGGACTGAAAGCCGACCTGGCCAACGAACGCCTGGTTCTGCCGGCACGCGTGAAGGAGACCTATGAAAGCCGCCGCCGCTAAATTCCCGCTTCTGGCTATTGTGGCGATGGTTGCCGCCAGCACCGCCATGGCACTGCCTGATGACCGCAACCAGCCAATCGAAATCCAGGCCAACAGCGCTGAACGCGACGCCAAAAGTGGCGTTACCACTTATTCAGGCAATGTCGATATCCGCCAGGGCAGCATACATATCTCGGCGGACACTGTCGTCCTTAACAGCAACAAGAATAATGAACTGACGCAAATCACTGCCAATGGCAAGCCGGCCACCTATACCCAGCAACTTTCCGGCCCCAATGACATTGTCGATGCCAAGGCCAGCAAGATCCATTTCGATGTAGCCAAGGACCTGATTACCCTGCTAGGTAACGGCACCCTGAAACAGCAAGGTGGCAGCATTACCGGCGAGCGCATCGAATACGACATCAAGACCGAAAGGGTCAGGGCCCAGGCAGCAGAATCCGGCAGCACGGATAATAGCCGCCGCATCACTGTCATCATTCCGCCCAGCAAGAAAACTGCCAACACGAATTCAGCCGCTGGCAATGAGAGCAAGAAGCAGTGACAGCTAGCACTCTCAATGCCAACCATCTGGCAAAAGCGTACAAGAAACGACGCATCATCGACGATGTCTCACTACAGGTATCCAGCGGGGAAATCGTTGGCCTGCTCGGGCCGAATGGTGCGGGCAAAACCACCTGCTTTTACATGATGGTCGGGTTGATACCTGCAGACCAGGGTCAAATCACGCTTAACGGCGAAGACATCACCCACTTGCCGATGCACAGCCGCGCACAGCGCGGGCTCGGCTACCTGCCGCAGGAAGCATCTGTGTTCCGCAAACTCAGTGTGCGCGACAACATGCTGGCGATACTGGAAACGCGCCGCGACCTGGACAGCCAGCAAAGAAAATCCCGCGCAGAAGAACTGATGCAGGAATTCCACATTACCCATATTGCCGACTCACTCGGCATGAGCCTGTCTGGAGGCGAAAGGAGACGCGTCGAGATCGCGCGAGCCCTGGCCAGCGAACCCCGCTTCATCCTGCTCGATGAGCCTTTTGCAGGGGTGGATCCGATTTCCGTTGCAGACATCAAGCAGATCATCTACCACCTGCAATCAAAAAATATCGGCATCCTGATCACAGACCACAATGTTCGCGAAACCCTGTCGATCTGCCAGCGGGCCTATATCGTTGGCGAGGGCCATATCATCGCCGAAGGTCCGGCCGCCGACATCGTTCACAACCCCAAAGTACGCAAACTGTACCTTGGACAGGATTTTTCACTGTAACCGGCATCCTGCAATTCAGGCGCTGTGCTTTTTTATCAAGCGCACCCGGACACAAAAAACCCGGCTAAAGCCGGGTTTTTTGTGTGTTACGCAACACGACATCAGGTTGAGCTTGTCTTCAACGCCTCAGTCAAGGCCGCCTCGACATCCTGCGCGGACACACCGCCAAACTCGGCACGCTGTGCTTCCTGCAACCGCTTACGGCGACGCTCACTGTGATAGGCAAGGCCGGTTCCAGCAGGTATCAGACGACCGACAACCACGTTTTCCTTCAAGCCACGCAGTGAATCGCGCTTGCCAGTTACCGCAGCCTCTGTAAGCACACGCGTCGTTTCCTGGAAAGAAGCCGCAGAAATAAAGCTTTCGGTCGCCAGTGATGCCTTGGTAATACCCAACAGCATCCGCTCATACTTGGCCTGTTCCTTGCTGGCAGCAAGCAGTTGCTCATTGGTTTCCTGGATCTGGCTGAATTCAACCTGCTCACCCTTGACGAAGGGTGAATCACCCATATCAAGCACTTCGACTTTGCGCAGCATCTGGCGAACAATGACCTCAATGTGCTTGTCATTGATTTTCACACCCTGGAGACGGTATACCTCCTGGATTTCGTTGACGATGTAACGCGCCAGCTCCTCAATGCCCTTCAGTCGAAGGATGTCATGCGGATTCGGCGGACCTTCGGCAATGACTTCACCGCGCTCAACCGTTTCACCCTCGAAGACAGACAGCTGACGATACTTCGGGATCAGCAGTTCATGGTTCGTGCTGCCATCTGGCAGTGTCTGGCCATCGCTAGGCGTAATGATCAGCCTGCGCTTACCTTTGGTTTCCTTACCAAAGCTGACCGTTCCAGAGATCTCTGCAAGGATTGCCGGTTCCTTGGGCTTGCGAGCTTCGAAAAGGTCGGCAACACGCGGCAGACCACCGGTGATGTCACGGGTTTTCGAACCTTCCTGCGGGATACGGGCAATAACATCACCCACTCCGGCCATTTCATCATTGTTCAATACAACGATCGCATTGGACGGCAACATGTAGTGTGCAGGCAGCGTCGAGTTAGGCAAGCAGATTTCCTTGCCTTTCGCATCAACCAGCGTCACAGCCGGCTTCAGATCCTTGCCTGCAGCTGGCCGCTCGTTCGGATCGATAATCTGGATACTCGACAGTCCGGTCAGCTCATCCGTCTGGCGGCGGATACTCAGGTTGTCTTCCATACCGGAGAAACGGACCTTACCAGCCACTTCCGTAATGATCGGGTGCGTGTGGGGATCCCACTTGGCCACTACTGCGCCCGCCTCGACCTTGGCACCGTCTTTCACTGAAATCACGGCACCATAAGGCAGCTTGTAACGCTCACGCTCACGGCCGTTTTCATCAGCCACTGCCAGTTCACCAGAGCGGGATACTGCAACCAGCTCACCATTGGCGCGCTCAACATGCTTGATGTTGTGCAGCCGGATCACGCCACCTTTCTTGACCTGCACACTGTCAGCCGCTGAGGCTCGGGATGCTGCACCACCGATGTGGAAGGTACGCATCGTCAACTGTGTGCCCGGCTCACCGATAGACTGTGCCGCCATAACGCCCACAGCCTCGCCGACGTTGGCCAGGTGGCCACGTGCCAAATCGCGGCCGTAGCAAGTCGAGCAAATACCAAAGCGGGTCTTGCAGGTAATCGGCGACCTGACGAGAACCTCATCGATACCCATCCGCTCGATTTCCTGGACCAACTTCTCGTCGATCATGGTTCCGGCAGCAATAGCGGTTTCGTTGGTTCCCGGCACCAGCACATCGATAGCAACAACACGCCCCAGGATGCGATCGCCGAGAGACTCGATAATGTCCCCACCCTCGATAACGGGGGTCATCGTCAGTCCTTCCTCGGTACCACAATCCGTTTCAGTCACCACAAGATCCTGGGCGACATCAACCAGACGACGGGTAAGGTACCCCGAGTTGGCTGTCTTCAAGGCAGTATCTGCCAGACCCTTGCGTGCACCGTGCGTAGAAATGAAGTACTGCAATACATTCAGGCCTTCACGGAAATTGGCAGTGATCGGCGTTTCGATAATTGAGCCATCAGGACGCGCCATCAAACCCCGCATGCCGGCCAGCTGACGGATCTGGGCTGCAGAACCACGAGCTCCAGAATCGGCCATGATATACACGGAGTTAAAGGAGTCTTGCTTGACTTCTTCACCCTTGCGATCGACCACTGACTCCTTGGACAGGTTTTCCATCATGCATTTCGCCACCTGGTCGTTGGCGCGTGACCAGATATCGATGACCTTGTTGTATTTCTCACCGTGCGTAACAAGACCGGAAGCGAACTGCTGCTCGATTTCCTTGACCTCGCTCTCGGCGCGATCGATGATCTCGACCTTCTCTTTCGGAATTACAAAGTCATTGACACCAATCGAGGCGCCAGACTTGGTAGAGAAGTCATAACCTGTGTACATCAGCTTGTCGGCAAAAATTACCGTCGCCTTTAGGCCCACCTTCCGATAGCACTGGTTAATGACACTCGAGATGGCCTTCTTCACCATCGGCTTGTTGACCAGGCTGAAAGGAAGACCTTCAGGCACGATATCCCACAACAAGGCACGACCTGTTGTTGTATCGTAAAGCTTGATTGTTTCCGAGCGCTCACCGGTGACTTCGTCAAACAATACTTCCCGGATGCGAACCTTGATCCTTGCCTGCAAATGAACCTGCTTGCCGTAATAAGCGCGGCTGACTTCCTTGATGTCGGCAAAGGCCATTCCTTCACCTTTAGCGTTGACGCGCTCACGGGTCATCCAGTAAAGCCCCAACACAACGTCCTGTGATGGCACGATAATAGGCTCACCGTTAGCAGGAGACAGTATGTTGTTGGTGGACATCATCAGCGCGCGCGCTTCGAGCTGGGCCTCAAGCGTCAACGGCACGTGGACAGCCATCTGGTCGCCGTCGAAGTCAGCGTTATAGGCAGAACATACCAGCGGGTGCAGCTGGATAGCCTTGCCTTCAATAAGCACGGGCTCAAACGCCTGGATACCGAGACGGTGCAGTGTCGGAGCGCGGTTCAGCAATACGGGATGCTCACGGATAACTTCCGCGAGAATATCCCACACTTCTGCCGTTTCACGCTCGACCATTTTCTTGGCAGCTTTTATCGTAGTAGCCAGGCCACGCGCCTCGAGCTTGCCGAAGATAAACGGCTTGAACAGTTCCAGCGCCATCTTTTTGGGCAATCCACACTGATGCAATTTCAGGGTGGGACCAACCACAATCACTGAACGACCGGAGTAATCTACCCGCTTACCAAGAAGGTTCTGACGGAAGCGACCCTGCTTACCCTTGATCATGTCTGCCAATGACTTCAGCGGACGTTTGTTGCTGCCAGTAATGGCTCGGCCACGGCGACCATTGTCCAACAGCGCATCAACAGCTTCTTGCAGCATGCGTTTTTCGTTGCGGACGATAATATCCGGCGCGCTGAGATCAAGCAGTCTCTTCAAGCGGTTGTTGCGGTTGATGACCCGGCGATACAGGTCATTAAGGTCAGAGGTCGCAAATCGACCACCATCAAGGGGCACCAGCGGACGCAAATCCGGAGGAAGCACCGGCAAGGCCTCCAGCACCATCCATTCGGGCTTGTTGCCCGAACTCTGGAAGCCCTCGAGCAACTTCAGGCGTTTCGACAATTTTTTCAGCTTGGTTTCGGAGGTGGTTGTCTTGATTTCCTCGCGCAATCCCGCAACTTCAGTATTAATGTCGATATTGCGCAACAAGGCCTGGATTGCCTCCGCACCCATCTTGGCCTCGAATTCGTCACCGAATTCTTCCATAGCCTGATAATACTCTTCATCATTGAGCATCTGTTTGTCTTTCAGGGTTGTCATACCCGGATCAATCACAACAAATGATTCGAAATACAGCACACGCTCAATGTCGCGCAAAGTCATATCCAGCAGCATACCAATACGGCTAGGCAGCGACTTCAGGAACCAGATATGGGCAACCGGCGATGCCAGCTCAATGTGCCCCATCCGCTCACGGCGCACCTTGGCCAATGCCACCTCCACACCGCACTTTTCACAAATGACACCACGGTGCTTCAGACGCTTGTACTTACCACACAGGCACTCATAGTCCTTCACCGGCCCGAAAATTTTTGCACAAAACAAGCCATCGCGCTCAGGCTTGAAAGTGCGGTAGTTGATTGTTTCAGGTTTCTTGACTTCACCGAAAGACCAAGAGCGGATCATTTCCGGTGACGCAAGTCCTATACGAATGCTATCGAACTCATCCGTATGCCCTTGTGAGGACTTCAACAGGCTCATCAAATCTTTCATGAACGGATCCTCGCCTCTCAGTTGTCG
Organism: uncultured Cellvibrionales bacterium; assembly: GCA_937864065.1. Lineage (GTDB taxonomy): Bacteria > Pseudomonadota > Gammaproteobacteria > Pseudomonadales > UBA7239 > UBA7239. The sequence goes on from CALMIC010000123.1 coordinate 7,661, forward strand.
ATCTCAAGCTCGATATCGATACCGAGCGAGCGAATTTCTTTGACCAGAACATTAAAGGATTCCGGCATGCCGGGCTCCATGCGGTGGTCGCCATCAACAATATTCTTGTACATCTTGGTCCGCCCACCGACATCATCAGACTTGACTGTCAGCATTTCCTGCAGGGTATAGGCAGCACCATATGCTTCCAGTGCCCAGACTTCCATTTCACCGAAGCGCTGCCCACCAAACTGCGCCTTGCCGCCCAGTGGCTGCTGTGTAACCAGCGAGTAAGAGCCAGTTGAGCGCGCGTGCATCTTGTCATCCACCAGGTGGTTGAGCTTGAGCATGTACATATAACCAACCGTTACCGGACGCTCGAAAGCATCGCCGGTACGGCC
>CALMIC010000124.1 GCA_937864065.1 uncultured Cellvibrionales bacterium
GGCGTGTCATGTAGGCCATGGTGCCGAGCCCGAGCACCAGCGCGGGCAGCAGCATCTGTTGCCAGCTACCCCAGCCGGCCAGCGGGAATTGCGTGCCGAGCGTCTGGTTGACGCGCAATACACCCACCTGTGCCAGTGCGGCGAAGACAAAACCCGGTACGGAAATGCCGGCGACGACGCAGCCCATGATCAGGTAATCCGGCCAGCGGCGATGCCAGCGGGCGGCGAGGGCACCCCACAGGATCGCCCCGCTGGCCGCTACCAGCAGCGCGAGACAGCCGAGTGCGGCCGACACGGGGAAATGCGCGCGGATGATGTCATTCACCGCGCGGTTCTTCTGCGTGAACGACAGGCCGAAATCGCCCTGCAGCATGTGGCTGAAAAAACGCAGGTACTGCGTGGCCAGTGGCTGGTCCAGGCCATAGTGCGCAAGCAGCGCGGCGCGGATCTCGGGCGGCACGGCCTTGTCGTCGGCCAGCGGGTCGCCGGGCACCAGGTGCATCGCGAGGAAAGTGGCCGTCGCGATGAACCAGATAGTCAACAGCCCGGTGGCGATACGTTTCAGGGCATAGCGCAACATTTACGGCTGCTCCGTGATGCGGGCAAAACGCAGGTCCGGATCGCCACCGAAACGGCTGCGGCGCACAGCCTGCAACTGACGATGTTGCACATAGAGGATGCCGGGTTCGGTGAGCGGTAGCACGGCAAGGTCGTGCGCAATGATGGCCTGCATCGCGGCAAAGGCGCGGTTGCGCGGCTCACCCGGTGGCAGCGCGGCGGCTTCCTCGACGCGTGCATCGTATTCGCTGCTGCGGTAGGCACCATGGTTGTTCTCGTTGGCACTGTGCAGCAGGTCGGCGAAGGTCATCGGGTCGTTGTAGTCCGGTCCCCAGGCCGACAGTGCCAGGTCGAAATCGCCGCTCGCCAGTTTTGCCAGTTTCTGCTTGAAGATCTGCCGGTCGATGACAATCGTGAGGCCAAGCGACTGTTGCAGCACGCGCTGCAGGTATTCCGCCTGGCGCACGACGGCTGGCGAGTCGTAGATCAGCAAGGTCAGTGGCGGCAGCGCAGCCAGGCCCAGTTCCTGTTTGGCCTGTTGCAGTGCTTGCCGCGCGCGAGCGACATCTGCCGGCGGGATCGCGCTGCGCGTGCTGATGCCCGGCAACCAGGCCGGGAAGAAATTGGCAGTCGGGCGCGTGCCCGGCGCAGCGATGACCTTGTTGACTAGCGCATGCCGGTCAATGACGAGGCTGATCGCCTCGCGCAGCGCCCGGTTATGTAGCAGTTGCGGCTCGCGGAAGTTGAATTCCAGGTAATTGAGCATGCCATTGCCGAAAGACTGGATGTACAGCCGTTGCTGAAGCGCCTGGGGCAGGGTGTCGCGGTTCAGTTCGGCCAGCGCGATCTCGTTCGACTGGAACAGGTTGAACAGCGTGCCGCCATCGTTGGTGATATGCGGGATGCGGATCTGCTGCAGCGCCACCCGGCCTGCATTCCAGTACAGCGGGTTCTTTTCCAGCAGCAGGCTCGCGCCATGGGTCCATTCCGCGAGGCGGAAAGCGCCGTTGCACAGCAGTTTGTCGGCATCGGCGGCGTAGCGGCCGCCCTGTGCGCGGTAGAAATCCTCGCGCAGGGGGAAGTAGGTGGGGAAGGTGGTGAGGCTGGGGAAATAGGCGGTGGGTCGCTCCAGCTCGATGCGCAGGTGGCGGGCATCGTCGGCATACACGCCGAGCGCTTCCGGTGGCAATTCACCGCGGTGGATTTTTTCCGCATTCCTGATCGGGTAGAGGATGAAGGCATAGCGCGAGGCCGTGGCGCGGTCGAGCACGGTGCGCCAGGCAAACACGAAATCCTGTGCGGTGACCGGTCGCCCGTCGCACCAGTAGGCATTCTCGCGCAGCGTGAAGTGCACGCGGGTGCCGTCCATCTGCCAGCTTTCTGCCACGCCGGGTTGCAGGCTGTGGTTGTCGCCGTACGTCAGCAGGCCTTCCTGGGTGTGCAACAGCACGAAGAAGCTGACGCTGTCGGTACTGGTCAGGCTGTTGAGGTTCGGTGGCTCGGTAGTCAGCGCGAGTTGCACCGTCTGTTGCAACGGGTCGACGGCGCCGGCAGTGGCCAGCGGTATGCACCAGGCCAGCGCGAGCGTGAGCAGGGCAGCTTTACAGTTTCGCCACATACTCATCGGCAAAACGCCTGATGGCATCCAGCTTGAAAGCGAGCGGGCTGGTCGGTTTGCCACCGTAAAAAAACCACGGCGGGGTGCATAACGCCGTTACGCCCATGTCGCGCAGGCGGCGGAAGCCGTCGAGGTCGGCTGCATCGCGCGTGTTGAAGCACAGCCGCTCGAACGGCAGGTGCTCACGGCCTGCCTGCTGGCGGTACTCGTCGATGCGGTCGAAGAAAACCTGCAATTCGGCGGTGGTGTGCACATCGGAAATCCAGCCGTCGTGGCGCGCGGCGCGCTGCAGTGCTGCGTCGGAGAAACCGCCGACAAACACCGGCACAGGCTGCGCTGGCGCCGGGCGCATCTTCAGCGCGGGCAAGTCATAGAACTCGCCGTGGTGTTCGATCATCTCGCCGCTGTGCAGTGTCCGGATCAATGCCAGCATCTCGTCGGCACGGGCACCGCGCCTGGCAAACGGCTGGCCGCCGGCTGCGAATTCCTCGCTCATCCAGCCCATGCCGGCACCGAGCGCGACGCGGTGGTTGCTCATGACGGCGAGCGTGGCGAGGAACTTGGCCACATGCACCGGGTTGCGCGCGGGCAGCACGTACACATTGGTGTAGAACTTCAGCTGTTGCGACACGGCTGCCATGGCGCTGATGGCGATCCACGGGTCCGGCCAGGCGGTGTCTTCGCTGAAGCGCGGCTTGCCGTCTTTCGTGTACGGATACGGTTGCGCGAATTCGCGCGGGTAGACGAGATGGTCAGACACGGCGATCCAGCCATAGCCGCATTCGTCAGCGGTTTTCGCAATGGCAGTCAGTTCGGTCGGGTCGCACAAGGCAACGGGGATAGCGAATTGCATGGCTTACCAGTCCTTGTCGCTGGCGTAGCCCAGCGCGATGAGTGTGTCGGCAATGAGTGGCTTGATTGCCTCTTTCTGGCTGGTGCCGAGATCCTGCTGCCAGCGCTGCACTGCACTGCCATACAGCGGCTGGCTGACTTGCGCGGCGCTGGATTCGCCGGCGAGGTTGCGCGGCTGTGTGTGGTAGTCGAGCACGCAGTCATGCCAGGGTTCGCCGAGAAAGTCGAACAGCGTGCGCAGTGTCGGTTCCGGGTGGCGCACCAGGTCCTCGTAGCGGATTTCCAGGTACACCTGCTGGCCCGGCGGCAGGCTGTCGCGGAAACTGCGGCCGCTGCGCACACAATTCAGCCAGTACTGGGCAGCCGCAACCGGGTCACGCGTGTACGGCAGCGGCTGGCCGTCGGGTGTTTGCCAGTCCATCGTCAGCAGCGAGGCGATCACATCGCGGCCGTCGCGGATCACATGCACCAGCGGGCTCGCCGGAAAGATGTGGTGCAGCGCAAAAAACGCGGTCACGTTGTTCGGCGATTTCTCGGCCACGCGCGGCTTGCCCTGTGCGCTGCGGTAGTGGTCGAGGATGCCGCGGATCAAGTCGGCGAACAGCGCGTCAACGTCGTCCTTGCCGACATGGTACGGGTGCAGGAAGCCACCGTATTTCGTCTGGCATTCATGCCACCAGGAGGCAATACGCGGCAGGATCTTCAGTTCAGGGCCGCAGGCAATGCGCGGGTGGGAATCGAGGATTACACGCAGCAGGGTCGTGCCGCTGCGCCCGGCGCCGCCAATGAAGATGGGAGTGTCCGGCACAATGATGCCCCTGCCACAAGATTGCAGCTCATGGTACGCGTGCAATGGCGGATCGACAATGTACGGCACTCACGTATCATCGCCGCATGTTTTTGCTTGTCGTGACGAGGTGATGTATGGGTCCTTTGCAAGGGTTTCGCGTGATCGAGCTGGCCGGTATCGGGCCAACGCCGTTCGGCGCCATGATGCTGGCTGACATGGGGGCGGAAGTGATCACGATCGAGCGCGCCGCCGGCATTCCCGGCCTGCGGCCGGTTGATCCCACGCTGCGCAACCGCCGCTCGATGGTGGTGAACCTGAAGAAGCCGGAAGGTGTCGAGCTGGTGCTGAAACTCTGCGAAACGGCCGACGCACTGATCGAGGGCTACCGCCCCGGCGTCGCCGAGCGGCTCGGCCTGGGACCGGAGGCCGTGCAGGCGCGCAACCCGAAGCTCGTGTACGCCCGCATGACCGGCTGGGGACAGGATGGCCCCCTGGCGCA
>CALMIC010000125.1 GCA_937864065.1 uncultured Cellvibrionales bacterium
TCGGGGCGTAGCGCAGCTTGGTAGCGCACTTGACTGGGGGTCAAGTGGTCGGAGGTTCAAATCCTCTCGTCCCGACCAATTCGAAAAGCCGCAGTGTAAAACCTGCGGCTTTTTTGTTTTTCGCAAAAAGGGCGTTCTGGTCACCGTTTGCCAGAATTTAACCCGGATTGGATTTCGCGCCATGTTTATTCCCTGGCAACAACTGTCTGGCACCGCATTAAACGGGCTGGTGGACAGTTATTGCACCCAATTGCACGGTCTGTGTTCCGATGATGGGCTGGATTCGCTGGAAGAAAGGCGGAGGCAAGTCATGCAGGCGCTGCGTGATAATCGGCTGGTGATCCGGTGGTCAGAATCCGAACAGTCGGCATGGATTGTTGATCCGAATATGCCGGAAAAAAATTAGCCTAGTGACGGCAGGTGATGATCCAGATGAACCGATACCGGTTGCCCATCCGGCACATATTTCTGGTTATCAAAAATGGAATCGCCAGCCAGAACGACACTGAACGGTGCTTTCTCAGGGGTGTTGGCTGGTGTGCTTGCTGGAAGTGTTTTTTCAGCATGCTTTCTGGGGTCGTGGAAAGACATACTGGGTCTTTCAGGGTCGTCTTCCAGCATTGTGTTCTTGCCGGGAAAGCAGGGGATGGCATGGGATAGTTGCCAGTAGTTGGTACAGTTCTCCTGCATGATCGCCACAATGGATCCCAGTTTTTCCATGGGTGCGGATAACATCAGGAAATGTGCGAACAGGGCGTCACCGTATTCCAGCTTGCCCCCGGCGGACTCGACGGCTTCAAAGATATTTTGTTTCAGTTCGTGATAGTCATAGGAGGCAGCATGTTGCTCAGGCGGACCAGAGTAAATGTTCATGCCCTGGTCAAAATACCAGTGGGTCATGCTGCTGGAAGGATAAACCGCCAGGATTTTGAGGGTGTTATCCGCTAGCGTTTCGGCCTCGAATTCATCGCCCCAGAAAACGACATAGTCATCATAGAGGTCTGTTGATTCCAGGCAGCGAAACCTGCACGGTGTCAGTGGCTCGACAAGAACTGTTCCGCTGTCATCCAGGGACATGGGCGTCAGCGGTTTTCCGTCAGGTGCCAGAAGCGATACTTTCATCCGAAGCCTCCTCGCCTTAGTAAGAGTGGTTCCAGTCTATTACGCCTCAGGCTCATGGGGTGCGCCTGGGCGAAGGCATAATTGCTTTAGAAGTAATCCAAATGGGGGGTCGCATGGTGTCCAACCCTCTGGCAAAATCCGGGCCTTATAGGCTCCCCGGTGGCTGGATGCTGCCGGATTTCACCACGGATGGCCCATAAGAAAACTAGGGCAAAGGATCCATGGGAAAGATAGAGGAGCTGAACAGGCTTGCACCCGGCATGCGGGTGGAGATACGGGATGCGGAATGGCGCCTGAAGCGCGTGGACATGGCCAACGACGGCGGCCATGTACTCCTCTTGTGAGGGGCTTTCAGAGCTGGTACGGGGCCGGGAGGCCCTGTTCCTGACCCGCCTTGAGCGTGAGGTTCGCCTGCTGGAACCGGAGGCCACCCAGCTGGTGGATGACCTGTCCAGTGGCTACCGGGCCAGCCAGCTTTACCTCGATACCCTGATTCGCAAAGCCCCTCCCACCGACAACTGCATCCACATCGGCCAGCATGCGGCGATGGACCAGCTGCCGTACCAGCTGGAGCCAGCCCTGCAGGCGCTGGCGCAGCCCAGGCAGCGCATCCTGATTGCTGACAGCGTCGGCCTGGGCAAAACGCTGGAAGCAGGAATACTGGTTAGCGAACTGATCGCCCGTGGCCGTGGCAAGCGCATCCTGGTACTGGCGGCGAAGTCGATGCTGAGCCAGTTCCAGCAGGAGTTCTGGAACCGGTTCACCATCCCGCTGGTACGGCTGGATTCCCAGGGCTTGCAGCGCGTGCGCAACCGTATCCCGGCTAACCACAACCCGTTCCATTATTTTGATCGTTCGATCATCTCGATCGATACGCTGAAGCAGGATATCGACTACCGGCATTATCTCGAGCAGGCGTACTGGGACATCATCATCATCGACGAAGCCCACAACGTCGCGGAGCGCACCAACCATTCCCAGCGAGCCAAGCTGGCCAAACTGCTGGCGACCCGGTCCGATACGTTGATCATGCTCTCGGCTACCCCGCATGACGGCAAGGCCGAAAGTTTTGCCAGCCTGATGAACATGCTGGACCCGACGGCGATTGCCAATCCGTCGGACTACCTCAAGGAAGATTTCCGCGACAAGGGGCTGGTGATCCGCCGCTTCAAGAAAGATGTTCGTAACCAGCTGGCCGGCAATTTTCCGGAACGTGATATTGGCACTGTGCATATTCCCGCCAGCGCTGTGGAGGACCATGCCTACGACGTGCTGATGCAGGCCAGTTTCCATACGCTGGATGGCAAGGGTGGCGGTGCCGGACAGCTGTTCCGCACCACACTGGAAAAAGCGCTGTTCTCCAGCCCACAGGCTTGTGCCAGCACCATCCGCAACCGGCTGAAGCGGCTGGAAAAGCGGGCAGCCGAGCCGGAAGCGAAACAAGATATTGATACGCTTAACGGCGTGTTGCTGGCGGTGGAAGCCATCCTGCCTGCGCAGTTCAGCAAGTACCAGCGCCTGTGCCAGATGTTGCACGGCAGCGGCGAACACAGCCTGGGCTGGAACCCGAAGCAGGACGATGACCGCCTGGTGATTTTTACCGAGAGCGTGGTGACGCTCGAGTTCCTTCGTGAGCATCTGCCCCGTGATTGCGGTTTGAAAGAAACCCAGTTTGCCGTGTTGCATGGCAGCATGTCGGACGCAGAAATGGCTGACACGGTGGAGAAGTTCAACCAGAAAAGCAGCCCGTTGCGCTTGCTGCTGTGTTCCGATGTGGCATCGGAAGGCATCAACCTGCATCACCTGAGCCACCGGATGATCCATTTCGATATTCCGTGGTCGTTGATGGTGTTCCAGCAGCGTAATGGCCGTATCGACCGTTATGGCCAGCATCGTCAGCCAGTGATTCGCTACCTGTTGACGGAAAGCGCGAACCCCAAAGTGCGCGGCGATGCGCGCATCCTGGAAATCCTGGTCAACAAGGATGAACAGGCGGGCAAGAACATTGGTGACCCTTCCGAATTCATGGGTGTGTTCAGTCAGGACGAGGAAGAGGCGCTGACGGCCAGTTACATGGAAAAGGACAGTGATGACATTTCCGCGTTGTTCGCCGACTTCCTCGACGACAATGCCGGCAAAAGTGAAGACACACTGGCGCAGTTCATGCCCGTGAGTCCGGCGCGTGCGGCAGCCGAAGCCGTGGCCGAAATGCCGCGCCTGTTCGCCTCGGATATGGCCTACGCCGATGCGGCCATGCGCTGGCTGGGTGAGCAGGGCGCCAACCTGCAGGCAGAGATCAACGAAGGCACCTTGCGCCTCACCGCGCCAGCGGATTTACAACAGCGTTTGAAGTACCTGCCGAGTGAAATTCGCCCGGACAATGACCGCTTCGCACTGACTGCCGACAAGCAGCGCATCTACGCCGAGCTGAAACGCTGCCGCGAGGAAGACAGCCCCTGGCCGGAACTGCAGTACCTGTGGCCCTTGCACCCGGTGATGGAATGGCTGTCGGATCGTGCCATGAATGCGTTTGGCCGCCATACCGCGCCTGTTCTGCGTTTGCCGCAACAGCTGGCCGCAGACGAGCACTGGGTGTTGGTCCAGGGCGGGTTCCCCAACCGGCGCGGCCATGTGCATATCCAGGCCTGGTGCGCTGTCCATCTGCGTGCGGGCGCGGTGGTCGGCAGTTGTGACTTGCCAGCCCTGTTGCAGCAGCTGCCCTTGCAGCAACTGGCCAATACAGGCCAGCCGGGGGATACCGCGGCCTTGCAAGGCTTGCTGCCACTGGCGGTAGCCCATGCCCGCAAAGAGCTGCAGGCAGTGCGTGATGCCCATGAGGCCACAACCAATGACCAGCTCAATGCCCAGTACAACGCGCTGGAAACCCTCAAGCAGCGCCATATCGGCCAGCTGGAACTGGATCTTGGCAATCCGCTGGAATCGGTGAAACAGAAACGCCGCGAGGAACGGCTGGCTGAAATCGACCGCGTGTTCAGTGATTACTGGGATTGGCTGGAAAACACCCAGATCACCGAGGCTTTGCCTTATTTGCAGGTGGTTGCGGTCTTCACCGGGAGCCCGGTATGACTAGCGGCCAGAACCGGTGCTTTGCGGTCGTTTTTGGGCTTATATGCTATATTCCGGCCTTAATTGGGGTTTTGCGGCCGTTTTCGGGGCGTTCGCAGGCAGGATGGGCGCATGTTGCAGGTTAGGGTAGGGTATGGCTTTCTGGTGGAACATTACGGGCTGCGGGCCAGGCCGCTGGCCCAGTACGCCCGTATTGAAGCCGCCGCCAAAGGGCGGCAGTTGCGCCGCATGGGTGACCAGCAGGTGCTGGTGTTGGCGCCGGATTACCAGCCCGAACCTACCCTGGCGGGCCACCTGCAATTTGCCTTGCGCTATGAAGGCATCAACCTGGAAGTACTGGCCCTGCTGTTCAGGAGTGTGGCATTTGCACAAAACGGGCAGGTAGAACTGGAACAGTGGCTGGCGGCTTCACCGGAATCGCGCTTTGCCCGCCGTGCCGGCTTCCTTTACGAGTGGCTGACCGGCAATGCCTTGCAGGCCACCGTACCCGCCAAGGCGGCCTATGTGCCAGTGGTGGATGACAAACTGCAGTTCTGCAGCCTTCCCGGTGTGCGCAACAGTAAATTCCGTGTGCTGGATAACCTGCCCGGCACACGCGATTTTTGCCCGCTGGTGAGCAAGACTGATTTCCTCATGCAGCATGGCGGGGAATCCCTGCGGCAGCTCACGGCGAGCACGCTCGCGCAATACGATGCAGATCTCTTGCGCCGTGCGGCCGCATTCCTTTACCTGAAGGAAACGCAGTCGTCGTTTGAACTGGAGCGCGAGAAGCCCTCTGCCAGCAAGGCACAGCGTTTTGCCGATCTGTTGCGGCAGGCGGAAGTGGGGCAGCCACTCACGGAAGCGCGTTTTGCTGAACTGCAGAATGCGGTGGTGGATCCGCGCTTTCACGAGTTTCATTGGCGGCAGGAGCAGAACTGGATCGGCCAGGATCTGGGTGTCCGCAAGAAAATGGATTTCGTACCGCCACGGCCGGAGGATGTCCCCTCGTTGATGGAGGGTTTGCTGGCCATGGCGGAGCGCACTCGCGAGCGTTGGCGCCAGGACGCAGCTGGTGCACCGGATGATGCCGTCATCATGGCGGCCATGGTGGCTTTCGGTTTTGTGTTCATCCACCCGTTCATGGATGGCAATGGCCGCTTGCACCGCTACCTGATCCACGAACTGCTGGCCGCTGCCGGCTTTACCCCGCGCGGCATTGTGTTGCCGGTTTCGGCCGTGATCCTCGCCAATCTCGACGAATATGTGGCGGTACTGGAACAGTTCTCGCGCCCCGTGCTGGCGCTCACGGACTATGACCCGGAGATGCCCGCTATCGCTGCTACCGGCAACGATGCCATTTACTACCGCTACTTCGATGCCACACCGCAGGCAGAATTCCTTTGTCGGGCGCTGCTGCGTACCGTGCAGGAAGATCTGGTGCAGGAAATCGACACCCTGCTCGGGTTTGACCGGGCGAGGCAGGGTCTGACCCCGTTGCTGGATTGGCCTGCCCATGCGCTGGACTTGTTTGTTCAGTGTATACGCCAGAACGATGGTCGCTTGTCCAATACCAAGCGGCAGTCGCACTTCAGCTGGATGACAGAGGCAGAAATCGAGGCAGCAGAAGCCATTGTGCATGAGGCGTTTGCACGCAAGGAACCGCACACATGAACCACATCGGCCTCACCAACGAAAACGAGTTCTACAGCCAGCACTACCTCGCCGAGGTATTCCAGGGTGATGTGCGCGGCGTGCTGGAAGCCTGGAGTGCACAGGAAGACGAGGCGCGCGACCAGGCCAAGGCCAAGGGGCAGAAGGAGCCGGCCTACCGCACCCCTTGGGCAAGGTTGAACACGCAAGGGCGGGACTGGCTTGCCCGGCTGGATGAAACGGCCCGCCTGCGCGACCCGCAGGAAAAAGTACAGCAGCAGCGGGGCTTGATCGCTGAATTGCTGGGCTTGCTGGCGCTGCCGTATGCGCCGCGCCGGGAAGCGCTGACCGAGCGGCCCGAACTGGAGTTGCCGCTGCTGGGTGAACTCAAATCCGCCAATGGTGACCCGCTGTTATGGATACTTGAGGCCCAGCCAGTCGAGCTGGAGCCCGACAGCGACCCGCTCAGCCTGCCGGTGCATGCTGCACAGCTCTCCACGCTCCCCTCTCCCCTTGGGGGAGAGGGGCTGGGGGTGAGGGCCAATAAAGCCGAAGCGCCCGACTGGCAAAAGCTGCTCTCAACCGCCGTGTTCACCCAGCCGCGCCCGCCGCGCTGGGTGATTCTCGCCAGCCCGCAACAATGGCTGTTGCTGGATCGCGCCAAGTTTGCCCAGCACCGCCTGCTGCGGTTTGACTGGAAAGAATTACTCGCCCGCCGCGAAACCGAAACCCTGAAAGCGGTGAGTGTGTTGCTGCACCGCGAATCCCTGCTGGATGCCAACGGCCAGAGCCTGCTGGATGCACTGGATGAAAACGCGCACAAGCACGCTTACGGTGTGTCGGAAGACCTGAAATACGCCCTGCGCGAATGTATCGAGCTGATCGGCAACGAGGCCGCGCGGCAGCTGATTGCCCAGGCGCAGGAAAAGAAAGAGGGCATTTTTAGGGGCTTGTTGAAAATTCGCGGCACTGAATTTTTGCCTTGCTGAATTTATTTCAAAATTTTCCGTTTTTCGCGCTGAATTGATAACAATTCTTGTTGTTCTTG
>CALMIC010000126.1 GCA_937864065.1 uncultured Cellvibrionales bacterium
GTCATCCTTGCGCATCGGCACATACGCGTTGTGGGCGGCGGTTTCGTGGTTCTCCGCATCCACTTCGGGGTCGTGGAAGTAGATGTAATCGTCGTCAAAACCGGTGAGGATCACCCAGTGCGGCGCTTTCATGCGCGTGAGCTGGAACGAGCTGACCAGCACAACGGGCAGCCGGCCGGCGCGCAAGGCATCCACCAGCTCGTCGACATCCGGCGGCCGTGAATCGATCACCACATCGGTCTGTTGCAACTGCTCGGTGAAATCCTCTTCCACCCGCCGGATGATTTCTTTCTTGTCGGCGGCGCGCACGCCTTCCACGAACAGCGGCCGCTGCTGGTTCACGTACATCTCGACATGAAACCCGCGCCGGTGCGCGGCCAGCGCCAGCCCGTGCGGGCCACAGCCGCCGTGGCCGGCCGTCATGAAAATGGTGGTGGCTTCGCGCCACAACTGCAATTCGAGCCGCTGGGTCAGCGGAATGCTGTTGTCGAGCGCATGCAGCGCCATCAGCAGGCAGGCGGGACCGCAGGTGAACGTGGTTGTCTGCGCGTAGTGCGGCACCGGCAGGCGCACCGCTTCCTCGCCATGCGACAGCACTTTTTCCAGGCACAGCGCATCGCTGCTGTCGTCGTAGTATTCGTGCTTGAGGCCGAAGTGGTAATAGCCGAGCTTGTGGTACAGCGCAATCGCCGGCGCGTTGTCGGGCCGCACTTCCAGCCGCATGTAGATGCAGTCGCGTTCACGCGCTTCGGTTTCCACACGCGTCATCAGCTCGCGCGCAATGCCGCGCCCCTGCGCCGATGGCAACACGGCGATGGAATACAACCGTGCCAGTGAAGTCGCGCGCTTGTACAGCACCAGTGCGTAGGCGAGCAGCTGGCCGTTTTCCTCGGCCACGAGCAGGTGCGCGTTGCCCTTGGTCAGCATCCAGGTGAAATTGCGCTGGCTCAGCGCATCGTAATCAAAACAGGCGCGCTCCAGTGTAGCGAGGGCGGCGGCATCGCTGCGTTCGGCATTGCGGTACTGCACGCCGCTGGCCATGGGGCGCGTCCTGCCTCAGCCCACGACCGGCTGGAACGGCGCGTGGTAGCGGAAGGTGTTCTTCTCGGTCTTGGCCTGGTACATCGCACCATCGGCAAGGCGGCACAATGCCACCGGGTCGCGCGTATCCTGCGGGAAGATGGCCACACCGGCACTGGCGCGCACCTGCACTTCGCGCCCTTCGATGTCGATCGGGATCGCCACTGTGTGCAGCAGCTTGTTCAAGGCCAGGTCAATATCACTGCGCTTCTGCACGCCGGGCAGGATCAACGCGAACTCGTCGCCACCGAGCCGCGCGGCAACATCGGTATGGCGGATGACCTCGCGCAGGCGGTGCGACGTGATCTTCAGCACCCTGTCACCTGCATAGTGGCCATAGGTGTCATTGATCGGCTTGAAGCCATCAAGGTCGATATAGACCAGCGCCACCTGCTGTTTCTTTTGTGTCGCCTCGCGCAAGGTGCTGTCGAGGCGGGCATAGAATTCCTCGCGGTTCGGCAAGTCAGTCAACGCATCATGGCTGGCCTTGAAGGCAAAACGCTGGCGTTCCTCCTGCAGCCACTGGCTCAGTTGCGCATTGACATGTTCGTAAATGATCAGCGCAATCACCACCATGAAGCACAACACGACAGGCAATACCCGCGAGATCAGCATCAGCGTGTCTTCGTCCGACAACTGCCAGGCGCGGAAACCGGCCAGTTCTTCCAGCGCCAGCAACACGATCATAGTGAGGAAAATGATGATCGCCCACACCATACCCGAGCGCGGCCCGGCCAGCGGGAACACAAACACGGGCACGACAATCCACAGCGGCATGATCGGCGACGCGCCATAACCGCCGGTCATCAGCACGCCACTCAGCACTGCGATGTACACCGCCAGCACGGCGAGGTTACCCGACAACACATAGGAATGCCGGCGGCGGAACAGCACCAGTGCCAGGGCATACAGCAGCGCCGATTCCCCGACCAGAACGAAACCGGCGGTCAGGGCAGACGGTGACAGGCTGGTGCCGAGCAGCGCCGCGCCACTGAGCAGGCAGATAGCCAGGTTGACCAGGATGATGCCGATAACGATATACGCGCGCGTCCGTTGCACCTTGTCAGTGCGCACCGACAGCGGGACAAACCAGTTCAGCAGCGCCAGGCCCAGTGCGTACTGGTGGGTCTGACGGAAGGGCCTCACAGGACCTTCACCCCGTGCAACCAGGCATACCAGACGCTGAGCGCCGACAGGAAGGTCACCGCCGCCATCAACACCAACAGCAGCATCCCCGGCCGGAACGGTGCCCGCTCCCGCTTGTGTACCGGTGAATTGAGGTATTGGGCCACGCGGGCCAGGTCCTCGTCGGACAGTTTCTTGCCAGGTTCTTCTGTCATTCTGTAGTTCCGCTACTGCCGGAAAGGGTATCTCCAGCAAGCTACTGTGCAGCGCCGGGCAAGTCAATGCAGGGCATGCCCGGCAGGTTTGGCGCTACACTGTAGCCCTTGCAACCCAACGGAAAATCGAGATGCGCCTGGTAGTGATCAGCGGCCGGTCCGGCTCCGGCAAGAGTACCGCCCTGCACGTGCTGGAGGATGAGGGTTTCTATTGCATCGACAACCTGCCGGCCAGCATGCTCGGCCCGCTGGTGGAACAGATGCAACAGGATGGCTACCCGGCACTCAAGGGCGTTGCCGTGAGCATTGACGCCCGCAATACCGGGCGCGACCTGGCCCTTTTTCCGGCGATGCTGGAACGGGCCAGGGCGCACATGGAATGCGAGGTGATCTACCTTGATGCCAGCAAGCCGACCCTTATCAAGCGCTTCAGCGAGACGCGCCGCAAACACCCGCTGACCAGCGACGACACCGACCTGTCCAAGGCCATCGAGGCGGAAAAAAAACTGCTGGAACCGATTGCCGACCTCGCCTCGCTGACGATCAGCACCAACAACCTGAACCTCTACCAGCTGCGCGACATGGTGCTGGCCCGCGTCGTGCGCCAGGCCAATGCCGGCCTGTCGCTGCTGTTCCTGTCTTTCGGCTACAAACACGGCATCCCGGTGGATGCCGACCTGGTGTTCGATGTGCGCCACCTGCCCAACCCGTTCTGGAAACCGGAGCTGCGCGCCTGGACCGGCAAGGACCAGCCGGTGATCGATTTCCTCGCTGGGGAAGAAGCCGTGCAAGCCATGTTCACCGACATCAGCCAGTTCCTCGACAAATGGCTGCCTGCCTACCGCCAGAACCGCCGCTACCTGACGGTGGCGATCGGCTGCACCGGCGGCCAGCACCGCTCGGTCTACCTGTGTGAACGGCTGGCCCAGCATTTCCGGCCGCAGTACGAGAACATACAATTGCGCCATCGCGAACTGGGAGCTGCCTGATGGCGCAAGCGACACTGGACATCATCAACAAACTCGGCCTGCATGCGCGAGCCGCGTCCAAGCTGACTTCGCTGTGCAGCAAGTTCCGCTGTGACATCACCTTCAGCAAGGAGGGCCAGACCGCCAACGGCAAGAGCATCATGGCACTGATGCTGCTCGCCGCCGGCAAGGGCACGCAGCTGCAGCTGCAATGCAGCGGGCCCGATGAAGCCGAAGCGCTGGCCGCCATAAAGGCATTGTTTGCCAACCGCTTTGACGAGGCCGAATAGCTTCCCGTTTTGTTAGCGGCGCGCGTACAGGCCGTGTTGCTGCAACACGACCCCTTCCATCTCAAGGTCCAGCAACGCGGCCGACAGGCTGTCGATCGCCAGGTCGCAGCGCGCCGCAAGCACATCGAGCGGCACTGGTGTGTGGTCGAGCAGGCGGAACACGCGCACGGCATCGTCTGACCAGCCATCCGTCTTGCGCGCCAGCGTCTCCACCACCTCACACTCGCGCTGCTTGAAGGCCAACAGGCCACCCAGCTCGTCGACAATATCCTGCGTGGTCTCGACCAGCGTGGCTCCCTGGCGGATCAGGGCATGGCAACCGCGATGGAAAACCGAGCGCACCGAACCCGGCAGGGCGAAGACCTCCCTGCCCTGTTCACTGGCATAGCGGGCGGTGATCAGCGAGCCGCTCTGCACACTGGCCTCGATGACGAGTGTGCCGAGGCTCAGGCCGCTGATGATACGGTTGCGGCGCGGGAAATTCTGCGCCGCCGGTGGTGATTGCGGCGCGAACTCACTGACGATGGCTCCGCCCTGCGCGACGATCTCGTCCGCCAGTTTGCTGTGCCGGCGCGGGTAGGTTTCGTCAATCCCGGTGGCGGTAACGGCAATCGTGCAACCGCCGGCTTGCAGCGCGCCGCGATGGGCTGCACCGTCGATGCCCAGCGCCAGCCCACTGGTGATCGCGAGCCCGTGCCGGGCGAGGGCGCCGGCGAATTCTTGCGCCAGCTCCAGCCCGCCGGCCGAAGCATTGCGGCTGCCGACCAGCGCCAGTTGCGGCAAGTGCAGGCTGGCAACACTGCCGCGCACATAGAGCACTGTCGGTGCATCGACTATCTGCGCCAGCAGGGCCGGGTAATCGCGCGACTCTGCCACCAGCAGCGTGGCACCGGCAGCCAGTGCGCACTCCAGGTCGCGGCATGCCTGCTGCCGCAACGGGGTGGCAGGGTCACCCGCACGGAAAGCCAGCCATTGCGCAGCCTGCTCATGCCCCAGCCAGGCGCGGATAGCCGCTGGCGGTGCAGCCAGCAGCGCAGCCATACCGCCGGCCTGTTCCAGCAGGCGTCGCTGCGAGACCGGACCCAGCCCGGCAATACGGTTCAGTGCCAGCCATGGCAGCTGCTGTGCAATATCGTCCATGATCCCTTCCCTGGTGTGCTACTGCTGAAAATGTCAGGGCGCGTTGCTGATGACGTCACCCATATGCCTGAAAGAATCCAGTTCGCGCTGGTGTTGCGGCCCGAATGGCACAAACTGGCTGCTGCCGAAATCCACGGCATAGCGGGCACCTTCGGCTGAGCGATGGAATTCACGCAGCAACGCCACAATGCGAGCCTGGTCCTCAGCCGGCAGTGCCTTGCGCAAAAGAATGAAATGCGCCGTGATGTCCTCGCTGCGATCAATCACGCGCAGGTTCTGGCGCAACTCAGGCGACAGCAATGACACGTCATAGCCGGCAACGATGCCGGCATCGAATTCGTTATTCATCACCGACAACAGGATGCGGTCGACCTTCGGTGTCTCGACCAGCCGCGGCAGCAACTGCTGCTCCAGGCCACGGGCGCGCAGCAGGCGCCGACCGAGCTCGCTGACGATGTCATACGGTTCCGGCACAAGGATGAAGCCTCCCGCCAGTTGCCCGAGCGACTGCACCGGACTGGCGGCACGCACCACCACCACCGCGTTGATCGGGCTGCCCTTCACCAGCACGGGCCTGTATCCGTAATGTTCCACCAGCAGGCTGGCCATACCGGCAGAAGCCAGGGCAATGTCGGGCTGTTGCCGGCTGGCATGGGCCAGGAACTGGCCGTAACTCTCGGTGCGCAGGTAATCGGCGCGGACGCTGTGGCGGTTGAGGTAGTCGAGCAGGGGCTGCAGTTTGGCCTGCAACAAACGCCCGCTGGCATAAGGCTCCTCGGACAACAGCAGCGGCGCGGCTGGCGCTGCCTGGCCAGCTTGCCACCCGCCACAGCACAGCACGATGACCAGCGTGGCGAACCAGCCCTGCCATTCAGCCTTTGCCCGGATCCCTTGCCCCACGGCTTGCGCGCCTCTCCTGTGTTCCTTCCAGCAACAGTCTAGCCCAGTGGGCCGGCAGGGGGCAAAGCCGGCTGCCGGCGCGGTTACAGGCCCATTGCGCGGCGCATGATCTCGCGCTTGGCTGCCGGCAATGCCTCGAGGCTGTGCATGCCGGTGTTGCGCAGCCAGCGCACAGGCAGCTCACGCCGGGCAAACAGGCGGCGGAACAACTCCATCGTGGCGGTCATCGTCAGGTTATCGCCGCGGCGGCGGCGCTGGTAGCGTTTCAGCACGGCGGGATGCGACGGCGACAGGCCGCGCCGCAAGGCTTCATGCACTTCCTCGGCCAGCACTTTGACATCCATGAAACCGAGGTTGACACCTTGCCCGGCCAGTGGATGGATGGTGTGGGCCGCATCGCCAACCAGCACGACCCTGCCGTTGTGGTACAACTGCGCATGGCGCTGGCGCAACGGGAAAGCAAAACGGCCACGGACTTCCTGGATAGCGCCGAGCCGGTGTTCGAAGGCACGCCCGAGCTGGGCGGCAAACTCGTCATCCGGCAGCGCCAGCAGGGCCTCGGCCGCTTCCGGCGCGGTGGACCAGACGATCGAACTCCAGTGTTCATCGCCGTCATTCGCCAGCAACGGCAGGAAAGCCAGCGGGCCGCTGGCCATGAAACGTTGCCGCGCCGTGCGTTGGTGCGGCTTTTCGGCGCGCACGGTGGCCACTACCGCCGTGTGGCCATAATCCCACTCCAGTGTCTTGATGCCGGCGAGCCTACGCATGGTGGACAGTGCACCGTCGGCAGCAATCACCAGCCGGCTACGCAATACCGCGCCGCTCTCCAGCTGCAGTTCGCAGTAGTCACTGCCGGGATCGTCGCGCAGGCTGGCCACACTGTCCGGCCGCAGCCATTGCACATTGCCGGCATCCTGCAAGCGCTGTTGCAGTGCCGCCACGACCAGGCTGTTCTCGACAATATGGCCCAGTGTGGCTTGCTGCAGTTCGCTGGCTGCGAAATTCACTGCCGCCGTGCCTTCCGCATCCCACACCTGCATGCGATCGAACGGCGACAGCCGTTGCCCTGCCATGTATTCCCAGACACCCAGCTGCTCGAGGAACTGTTGCGACGCCCGGTTGAGCGCGACCACACGCGCATCGAAAAACTGTTCGCGATCAAACAGCGCTGCCGGCGCCTGTTCGACCACCGCAATGCGGCACGTGGCGCCAGCCAGCGCACAGGCCAGCGCACTGCCGGCCATCGCGCCGCCGACAATCGCAATATCGAAATCCTGTACCGGTTGTCCTGTCATGCACTAGAGACCTGTAGCTTCGCGGGCAAACCATTCGCGTGCGCCAGGCAGGAAATCGAGCCCGAGCAGCGCGGCGCTGCGCAACAGCATCTGCGGCCGGTCGCGATTGGAAAACAGGCGCGGCAGCCAGTCACTGGCCGCAACCGTTTTCTGCTGGTCCCACTGCTGGTGGGAGAAATACTGCTGCAAGTGCGCAATATCCCCGATATCAGCACCGGCAGCCACGACCGGCGTCAAGGTTTCGGCAAGCGCGAGGCAGTCGCGCAGGATGAGGTTGAATCCCTGTCCGGCCACCGGGTGCAGGTGATGCGCCGCGCTGCCCATCAGCACAACACGCGAGCGCACCTGTTCCCGCGCCTGCACCAGCGCCAGCGGATAGCCATAACGGCTGCCAACAGCGAGCAGGCGACCGCAACGCTCACCAAATCGCTGCTGCACGCGCGCCAGGAAAGCTTCATCCGGCAAGGTCATCAACTCATCAAACTGTTCATCAGGCACCGTCCACACCAATGCGGCACGGTGCCGGCTTTCGTGATCGGGCAGCGGCAACAAGGCCACGGGACCAGTGTCGGTGAAACGTTCGTAAGCGACACCGGCAT
Organism: uncultured Cellvibrionales bacterium; assembly: GCA_937864065.1. Lineage (GTDB taxonomy): Bacteria > Pseudomonadota > Gammaproteobacteria > Pseudomonadales > UBA7239 > UBA7239. The sequence goes on from CALMIC010000126.1 coordinate 7,613, forward strand.
GGGGCAATTCGGTGACAACGTTGGCCACCAGTGCGTGCTGGTCGTAAGGGATATGGTCTGCGGCAATGCCGAGCTGCTGGCGCAAGGGTGAATCGGCACCGTCGGCAATCACCACCAGCCGGGCGGTGAGCTGCGCGTCGCCAACCCCCAGCCGGGCCGAATCCGCCGACAAGGCAATGCGGCTCACCTGCGCCGGGCTGATCGTCCGGATATGCGGCGACTCCAGTACCGCGCGCAACAGCACATTGCCGAGCAGCCGATTCTCGATCACATAGCCCAGTGCCGGCAGGCCGTTGTCTTCCGCACGCATCAGCATGCCGGCCGGCCGGCTTCGCTCCGATACATGCACCTGCAGGATCGGCGCGGCCCGCTGCGCAAGCGCAGGCCACAAGCCAAGCTCAGCAAGGATCCGCTGGCTGCTGCATGACAAAGCTGTCGAACGCGCATCGAAACTCGGCACAGCGAGCTGCTCGTCGGTGGCGGGCTGCAAGGCATGCTGCTCGACGAGTGTGACGGACAGCGATGGCAGCCGCTGCGCGAGCAGCAGCGCCAGTGCAGCGCCCGCCATGCCGCCGCCGACGATGGCGACGTCCACGTTGCAGGCGGACGCCGGTTCGCTCATGCCTTGCTGCCGCGCTTGCTGGCGGCGCGTTTCAACGGCAGCTTGCAGGCAACCGTTTTCTTACCTGCCGCGCTTTTGCCGGCGCCTGTCTTCGCGACCGGTTTCTTCGCGCGGGGTTTCTTCACCGCTGCTGTTGCCGCAGCCACGCGCGCCGCTTCCATTTCTGCCGGCAGGTGCGGGTGCTGCAGCGCCATCCACGCCTCGATTTCCTCGACCGTTTTGGGCACCTGTGCCGTGAGGATCTGGCAGCCGTCTTTCGTCACCACCACATCGTCTTCAATGCGGATACCGATACCGCGCCATTTCCTGTCGACTTTCTTGTTGCGTGGCGACACATAAATGCCGGGCTCGACTGTCAGCACCATGCCCGGTTCGAACACGCGCCACTCGCCGCCGCACTTGTAGTCGCCGACATCGTGCACATCCATGCCGAGCCAGTGGCCGGCTCGGTGCATGTAGAAATCGCGAT
>CALMIC010000127.1 GCA_937864065.1 uncultured Cellvibrionales bacterium
CAGCCGCAATCATTTTGACATCAACCTGCAACAGTCCCATGGCCATGACGAAATCGGTACGGGCCGCACCGAGGGTGGCTTCGACTGGGAAAACCGGATCAAGCCCGAAGAGCCTGATGAATACGACCAGACTGACGCCGATGTGAAATACACGTTTGGCGCCAGGGATGCGCGCGGTCGATTGGTGGTGCGGGACATTTACATGGATCGTGATTATGCCAACCATCGCCACGACCTGATCAACGGCACCACCCGCCTCGACCGCACGGAAAACGAAGTTCGCACAACCGCATACCTGCGTGTCCAGCCAAAGACTTCCGTGTTGCTGGAAGCTCGCGAAAAAGATATCGATTACGACAAGAGCTACCACAGCCTGCTGGCTGCCGGTGCCAGCCCGGTCATGGATAGTGATGAAAGCCGTGTCTATGTTGGTGCCGAGTGGGAAGCCACCGCCAAGACGACAGGCTCAGTGCGCTTCGGCCACATGGAAAAGGATTTCCGCGAACCACAAGCCGTCAAGGCACCGGTGGATGACTATGACATGCCATCCTGGGAAACCACGATCACCTGGAAGCCCCGTACTTACTCGTCATTCACATTAAACACTTCACGCGGCTTCGTCGAATCGACCAGTGGTGATGCCGTTATTGACCGGACGGACGTTGGCCTGAAGTGGAAACACGAATGGTCTTCACTGATGGGCAGCAATGTGTTCATCCAGCGCTATTCCGATGAATACAAGTCTTTTTCAAACATTGCCCGCAGTGACGTGGTGTTGAGGGCGGGGGCCGGCCTGACGTATGACATGACTGAATGGGCGGCACTTTCTGCAGATTACGTTTTTGAAGACCGCAATTCCACGATGAATACAAAAGACTATACCCGCAACCTGCTGGTATTCGGTGTGGATTTCAAGTTCGACTGAAAACCCGGACCAGAACCCCTAGTTGATATGCAACAACACCAGCCATGTGCTGGTGTTGTTGTCTTGGAGGATAATTCATGCTGTCTCCTGTTATTCGCCGCCTCTTTCTTTTCGTGATCCTCGTTACGGTTTCTCATGTACACGCCGATTCCTTGTCGGAGTACAAACTGGGTGCGGGTGACAAGATCGCCATTTATGTTTTCGATGAACCTGATCTGAGCATGGAATACACTCTCAGTGATGCCGGCACTATTTCTTATCCGTTTCTTGGTGAAATGCGGATTCTGGGCATGACTGTGGGCGAACTGGAAAACAGGATAGTGTCAGGTTTACGCGGACCGTATCTGGTGGATCCAAAGGTCAATGTCACCATCAAGGAATATCGCCAGTTTTTCATTCATGGCGAAGTCGATAAAAGTGGCGGATATCCGTTCCAGCCAGGATTGAACCTGCGCAAGGCCATCAGCATTGCCGGCGGCCTGAGCGAACGCGCATCGGAAAAGAAGATTTTTGTTATCCGGGAAAGTGACCCCACCAAGGCGAGACAACCTATCGGAATGGATGATCCTGTTTATGCAGGCGATACCATTACCGTTGAGCAGAGCTTTTTCTAGAATTACCGACAGCAGTCGACAGGCAGAATATGACAACAGACAACACCCTTCAGCGCCAGCACGAACATGCTGCTGCAGAAGAAGAGATCAAGATAAACTTGCGCGAATACTGGCTGCTGATCCGCCGTCACCAGTGGCGCATTCTCGGCTTTGCTACGGTAGCCACTGTCGTAGCCGCCCTGGTCATCTTCTCGCTACCGGCCATCTACCAGGCTGATGCCACCATACTGGTCGAATCGAAAGACGCCAAGGTCGTATCTGTCGAGGAGGTTTATGAAATCGGTACGGCCAGGAACGAATACTTTTTTACCCAATACGAGATCCTGAAATCCCGCGAACTGGCAGAAAAGGTAGTTGCGAAACTTAACCTTACCGAACATCCGCTATTCAATCCGCCGGAAGGTTCCGGCGGTATCTGGAAACTGGGTTTTGGCAAATCCACTCCGCTAACCGGTGAAGACCTGCAGCAACAGGTGCTGGCACGTTTTGCCGCCGGCCTGGAGGTAAAACCTGTACGCAACACCCAGCTGGTCAGGATCAGTTTCAATTCAACGGATCCGCAATTGTCAGCGGACATCATCAACACCCTTGCCACCACATATATCGAGAATGACCTTGAAGCCCGTCTTGACATGACGAAACAGGCTGCTGTGTGGCTGAACAGCCGCATGGCCGGGTTACGTGAAAATCTCGAACAATCCGAGAAAGAGCTACAGGACTACCGTGAGCAGGAAAACCTCATCGAAGTGGAAGGGGTTC
>CALMIC010000128.1 GCA_937864065.1 uncultured Cellvibrionales bacterium
TGGCTGACACGATATTCGGCGACAAGCCCCGCGACTCGAAACACCGCGAGCTGTACCACATCCCGAGCGACCCGCTGGCACAGCATGACCTCAGCGAGCTGCCGCAATACCACGAGTTGCTGACCAGCCTGCGACAGGTCCTGAACATCACCATGCATGTCACGCACGACGATCCGCCGCCACTGGTCATGGAACAATGCCCGTTGCGGCCGTGGCATGAGCGTATCCAGTTCCCGCAAGGCTGGCGGCAATAAAAAAGGCAGCTTGCGCTGCCCTTTTTTAGTATTACCTACACTTGATCACGCGGCCCTGTCCATGATGCGGGCGATGTCGTCACGCGCATCACCGATCGGGCGCAGCGCGAACTTGTCGACCAGCACATTGAGCAGGTTCGGCGTGAGGAAGTGCGGCAACGTCGGGCCGAGGTGGATGTTGCGGATGCCCAGCGCCAGCAGCGTCAGCAATACGGCAGCAGCTTTCTGCTCGAACCACGACACGATCAGCGTCAGCGGCAGGTCATTGACGCCACAGTCGAAGGCTTTCGCCAGCGCCACGGCCACTTGTATGGCGGAGTAGCTGTCATTGCACTGGCCAATGTCGAGCAGGCGCGGGATGCCGCCGATATCGCCGAAGTCGTGGCGGTTGAAGCGGTACTTGCCACAACCGAGCGTCAGCACCATCGAGCTGTCCGGCGCGTGGGTGGCGAATTCAGCGTAGTAGTTGCGGCCCGGAGCTGCACCATCGCAACCGCCTATCAGGAAGAAGTGCTCGATCGCACCGCTCTTCACGCCGTCAATGACCTTGTCTGCCACACTGAGGATCGTCTCGCGACCGAAACCCACAGTCACGAACTGCTCGATCTGGTCTTCGGCAAAGCCCGGTTGTTGCAGCGCGCAATCGATCACGGCGGAATAGTCTTTCTTGCCGTCATTGCCGATCCCGATGTGCGGCAGGCCGTGCCAGCCGACCGGGCCGGTGGTGAAGATGCGGTCGGCATAACCGGTGACATTCGGGTCGATCAGGCAGTTGGATGTCATCAGGATCGCACCCGGGAACTGCGCGAACTCGACTTGCTGGTTCTGCCACGCGGTGCCGAAGTTGCCGGCCAGGTGCTTGAACTGCTTCAGTTTCGGGTAGCTGTGCGCCGGCAGCATCTCGCCATGCGTGTAGACATTCACACCCTTGCCTTCGGTCTGCTGCAGCAGGTTGTAGAGGTCAACAATGTCATGGCCGCTGACGAGGATCGCCTTGCCTTTCACCGGTGTCACGCGCACCTGGGTCGGTTCTGGCGTGCCGAAGTTGTCGCGGTGGCCGGCATCGAGCAGCTCCATGACCTTCAGGTTCATCTCGCCGATCTTCAGGCAGGTGTCGAGCAGCGCGCCGATGTCGGTCGGCTTGCTGGCAAGGAAGTCCAGGTACTGGTGGAACAGGCCGAACACTTCCTCGCTTTCCTTGCCGAGCATCATCGCGTGCTCGCAATACGCAGCGCAGCCTTTGAGGCCGTACAGCACGAGGCAGTTGAGCCCGAACACATCGGGGTCATCGCGCTTGATGGTGGCTTCCGGTGCCTGGGCCAGCAGGCCGTCCAGCGTCTTCGCCGGCTGGAATACGGCCGGGCCGGACAGCGCCTCGGGCTGGATGCCTTTTTTCTCGCAGGCAGCGATGTACATCGCTTTGGCCTGGTTGCGGATGGCTTCCGCATCGGCGATCAGCTTGACGAAACGGTCGCTGTCGAAGTTGACGTTGGTCAGCGTGGTGAAGAACGCCGGCGGGATGAAACGGTCAATGGCCGGGTCGCTCGCACCGAGCTGGCGGGCGCGGTGGGCGTACTGGGCAATGCCCTGCAACAGGTAGATCAGGATGTCCTGCAGGTCAGCGGTTTCCGCTTCCTTGCCGCATTTGCCTTTCTTGAACTGGCAGCCGGTCACTTTGTCATTGACGAGGGTTTGTTCGCACTGGATACAGAACATGAGGGGCTTACTCCTGGGGTTGTGGTGGGCTCAGGCTCGAAGATATATAAAAAATAAACCTTCGTGAGCCCTTTCCGTCCCGGGCAGGCCTTTTATTGATCCATTCTTGATATAGGTTAATTTTTCAGGCGTAGGCTGACCGCCTCGATGACCCCGGGCACCCGCTCGTTGATGACCACGTCAGCCAGCGTGTACTTCTCCAGCTCGGCATAGAACGCCTGCCGGGCACGCTTCAAAACGCCCGGCAGGCCGCAGGCTGGCAGCACCACGCACTGCAGGCCCACGCAGTCGATCATGTGCTGGTGGCCTTCAAACTCGCGCACCACCTGCCCAATGTTGATTTCGGCCGGGAGCCGCTGCAGCCGCACACCGCCGTGCTTGCCGCGGTAGGTTTTGAGGTAGCCGAGTTTGCCCAGCTTGTGCACCACCTTGCGCAGGTGGGCGAGCGAGATGTCGTAGAACTCGGCAATCTCGTGCAGGGTCACCAGGCGATCGGGAAACATGGCGGCGTAGATCAGCACGCGTGCTGCGTAGTCAGTAAAACGGCTGAGCTGCATGGGATGGTTCCGATGGGGGCTAAAAAGTCATTCTGCGTCAGCCTCTTGCTGCCGGCAAGTGTGCACTCATGCCGCCTTGCTGATGCGCACGCGGATGCCGTTGAACTGCACCATGCCGGACAGCGGTTC
>CALMIC010000129.1 GCA_937864065.1 uncultured Cellvibrionales bacterium
TCGCCACAAGCCACGCCCCAGGCAGCGCGGCATTTCGCCACGGTGGCAGTCGACACCTCGGCCGACCTGCGCGAACAGTATGGCGTACGCTTCACGCCGTGGGTCCACAATATGGAAGTCAATTCCGGCACGCGCCCGCGCGGGCTCTGCTACCACTATGCCAAGGACCTGGCGCAGGTACTGGCACCGATTGCAGCGCCGTACTGGGAAGTGCAGTTCATCCATGCCAAACCGAAAAAACCACTGGAACACAATGCCATTGTCGTGACCGCTCCCGGCGCCACGTGGGATTCCGGCATCGTGCTGGACGGCTGGCGCAATGCCGGTGTGCTGTATTTCGGCAAGGTGCCGGGCGACAAATACCCCTGGCAGTTCAAGCGCAAAGTGAACCCGTCCGTGCCTGGCGCTGACAGGCAAACCGCCGCAACACCCTCAGGAACCCGCGCAAATGAAACCGTTCAGTGAAGCACCGCTGTTCTCGCCTTTCACCCAGCGCGGTGTGACGCTGCCGAACCGCATTGCCGTCGCACCGATGTGCCAGTATTCCTGCAGTGACGGCTTTGCCACTGACTGGCATCTTGTGCATCTCGGCAGCCGGGCGATCGGCCGCGCCGGCCTGGTGATGGCCGAGGCCACTGCCGTGGTGCCCGAGGGGCGCATTTCGCCTCTTGACCTGGGCCTGTGGAGCGACGCGCATATCGCACCGCTGCAGCGCATCACGGCATTCCTCGCGCAGCATGGCGCGGTACCGGCCATCCAGCTCGCCCATGCCGGCCGCAAGGCCAGCTGTGCCGACCCTTGGCAGGGTCGCGGCCGCTGCCTCGGCCTCGACGAGGGTGGCTGGCCAATGGCGGCGCCGAGTGCGCTGCCGTTCAACCCCGCTGACCGCGCCCCGCAGGCGCTCGACCAGGCCGGTATCGACGCGATCCAGGCGGCCTTTGTCGCCGCCGCACAGCGCGCCGTACGCGCCGGCTTTCAGGTCATCGAACTGCACGCCGCGCACGGCTACCTGTTGCACGAATTCCTTTCGCCGCTCAGCAACCGGCGCAACGACAGCTATGGCGGTAGCCTCCACAACCGCCTGCGCATGCTGCTGGAAATTACGGAAAAAGTGCGCGCGGCCCTGCCGGACGAGCTGCCGCTATGGGTGCGCATTTCTGCCACCGACTGGGTCGACGGCGGCTGGGATCTCGCCCAGTCCATCACGCTGGCCCGCGAACTGGCAAAACGCGGTGTCGACCTGGTCGATACCTCGACCGGCGGCCTGACTCCCGACGCACAGATTCCTGTCGCGCCCGGCTTCCAGGTGCCGTTTGCCGAGGCCATCCGCCGCGAAGCCGGCATCGCCACCGGTGCCGTCGGTCTCATCACTGAAGCGGAACAGGCCAATGCCATCATCGCCGCCGGGCAGGCGGATATCGTGCTGCTCGCCCGCGCCCTGCTGCGCGACCCTTACTGGCCGTTGCGCGCTGCGGAAACGCTCGATTGCAAGGCGCGCTGGCCGAAGCAGTACGGCACCGTCGTCAAGCCGCGCTGAGAAAGCCTCAGCGCGCCAGCAACTGCCCGCGGTTGGCGCGCAGGAAGGCCTGGTAATCCGGGTTCTGTCGCAACAGTTCACGCCCTGCCCGGATCAGTTGATCCACCTCGGCATCACGAAGCTCGAGGGACGTCGGCAGACTGTTGAAAAAATCCTTTTCGTGCCGTGATTTCACCGAAGAAAAACTCACTTCAGCAAAATAGAAACGTATCGGTATCCCCAGCGCATTCAGGTGTTTCTCATCCTCGCGCAGGCGCTGGCGGATATAAGCCAGTGTCTCGACGTTATACAGCTTCATCTGTGCATCGGTGAAGGCATCCACGGTTTGCGTCACTGAAGGCTTGGAAGCGCGCTGGTCGATACTGCGCGACGGCTTCACTTCCGCATTCACCAGGATAAACAGCACATCCTTCGGCATCTGGTCGATTTTTTCCTTCATGCTGGCATCAATGCCACCCACAAGGTCCACCCGCTCGATGATCGCGCGCAAACCAAGATTGTCAGCTATACCGCCATCAACCAGGTGCACATACGGTTTCTTTTCCGCATCGAGATAGGCCGACATACGATCACGAAGGGCTTTCATGCGCGGATCCGTCGAATCCTTCATGAACAGCTTTTCCCAGCCACCGGTGTCACGGATATCGCACTCGCCGCCATGGTTTTCCAGCACCACCGACGGGAATGCCACTGGCACAGCTGACGAGGCAGTCACGGCACGCGCCACGGAAAAATCACGCAAGTCGGAACAGATCAGGTCGAACATACCCTGCGTGAAGGAAAATCGCCCGCCACCATTCAGGTCAGTGGCATTGATCTCGACAAAGGGCAAACCGTTGCGTGACATGTCGGCAAAGGTCTTGTCACGGAAAATAGAATGGTCGTAGTACTCCACCGCCATCTCGGTGCGGTCGAAAGCGCTGAACATGCTGCGCCACCAGTACACGGGGTTCAGCATCTGGCGCAACAATGTGCCCTGCACCCCACGGCGCAGGAAAACGCGTTCATAATCACGGAAAATGTCGTCGCCGAAGAGGCCATAATAGGCAGCGGTGAAACTGCCTCCGGATACCGACGAGATATTGTCGACCTCGTCCAGCAAGCGCAGGGAGCGGCCGCGTTGGCCGACAATCATCGTGTCGCGCAACTCCTGCAGCACACCATAAGACAGCGCCGCTGCGCGCGTTCCGCCGCCGGAAAAGGACAACACGATATTGTGGTCACCGTGGTTCGGCCTTTCGTTGTTGTAATAGTAATAGCCGTTTGCGGTGTCAAATTGCTCCAGCGGTTTGTTCTGCGGCTTGTAGACACTGGCGCATGCTGTCAGCAACAGCAACATCGCCACCATCATGCATTTGCCGATACCCTTTGCCATGGCCACTCCTTACCGGGATAAAAAACCCCGCCGGAGCGGGGTTTTTTGTTACTGCATTTGCTATTACAGCACCACTTCCTGCACATGGGTGACCTGGATGGTCTTCACCTTGTCCGCTGCCTGCTGGAACGAGGCGATCTCGTTGAAGTTCAGGTAGCGGTAGACCTCGTCGGCCATCGTGTTGAGCTTGCCGGCATACTCCAGGTACTCGGCCGGGGTTGGCAGCTTGCCCACCACCGCCGCGACTGCCGCCAGTTCAGCAGAGGACAGGAACACGTTGGTGTTGTCGCCCAGGCGGTTCGGGAAGTTGCGGGTCGAGGTGGACACGACCGTCGAGCCCGGCTTCACGCGCGCCTGGTTGCCCATGCACAGTGAACAGCCCGGCATTTCGGTGCGTGCGCCGCTGGCGCCGAAGATGCCGTAGTAGCCCTCTTCCTTCAGCTGGAACTCGTCCATGCGCGTTGGCGGCGCAATCCACAGCGTGGTCGGCAGCGAACCGTCCTTCACCTTGGCAAGCAACTTGCCGGCCGCGCGGTAGTGGCCGATGTTGGTCATGCACGAGCCGATGAACACTTCGTCGATTTTCGTGCCCTGTACGGCAGAGAGCGGTTTCACATCGTCCGGATCGTTCGGGCACGCCAGCAGCGGCTCCTTGATCTCGTTGAGGTCGATCTCGATGATTTCAGCGTACTCCGCATCCTTGTCGGCTTCCATCAGCTGCGGGTTGGCCAGCCACGCTTCCATCGCTTTCGCACGGCGCTCCAGCGTGCGCGCATCGCC
>CALMIC010000130.1 GCA_937864065.1 uncultured Cellvibrionales bacterium
ATTTTTCGGTGATGGTGCAAATATTGTCTGCTCCAGCGGTGTCGGTGGCGGTAGCCATGTCTACGGCGGGCTGCATGCCTTTCCGTTACAGGACGATTATTGGGAGAGCCGTGCCGATGGTGTGGACGGCGCCGTGATGCAACCGCATTACGAGGCGATCAGGGCGCTACTGGCCTCGCGTATCCCTGATAACATCCATAACGACCTTCACTGGCAAGAAGGTGTACAGGCATTTGTCTGTGTCGATCATCAGAAAACGCCGACCTGGGGATATCGGCCGCACACCGATTTCAGTCGTGAAGGCTCTTTTGGCTCGCCGAATGGCAACAAGATTACGCTGGATGCGGCTTGCCTGCTTCCGGCCCTGCAACACGGTTTACACGTGAAAGCCAACCATGAAGTGTTGCTGCTTCGCCGCATAAACGATGGCCGCTTTGAAGTGACTGCAAGAAACAGTGAGAGTGGCCAGTGGGTTACTTTGCAAGCAGCTCGGGTCATCGTGGCCGCTGGTACGCTCAATACAGTCTCATTGTTGTTACGCAGTCGTGCGGCGGGTGCTCTTTCCGGCATGCCCACGCTGGGTCAGGGATTCGGCACCAATGCGGATGTAATGGCCTGGTGGCCGGTGAACACAGCGGGCGCCAATTACCCCGCCGCAGGGGTTTACCAGCACCTCTTCCATCACCGTGACGACACACAGGGGCCGCTGTTCATGCAAGCGGGCATCTCCGGCCTTGATGCCATTCCCATGCCACAAATGGTGAGACGCCGCTTGCAGCAGGATCTCTTTATCGCTGCTATGGGCATGGATGCTGCTGATGGCACCATTACGCTGGAGCAAGGGCGAGTATGTGTAAGGTATTGCCATCAACACAGCGCTGTGTTCGAACGCATTACCGGGCATCTTGTCAGTATTGCCGCACAGGGTGGCCAGAAACTGTATGCACCGGGTACGCCATCTACGGTGCATCCCCTCGGCGGTGCCAGACTCGGGACATCAGTACAGAACTCTGTGGTCAATGGTCGCGGCGAAGTGCATGATATTCCCGGCTTGTACATCACCGATGCCAGCGCTTTGCCCGCTGCACCGGGCAGTCCGCCCTCGCTGACCATCGGCGCCTGGGCGCGGCATGTAGCAGCTGGAATTCTGGACAACGAGGCATAACACCATGAACCCTCACTCACTCAATCCTTATATGCTCACGAGCGCGGCAGTGCTGCTGGTGCTGTTCGCCATTGAGTTGCATAAGGGTTTTTATCGCACTCGGCGTATGAACTGGAATGATCGTCTGATCAACGTTGTGAGCTTCGCCCATGAGCTCGTCATCGTGCGGCCCTTTGTCGTATTTGCCACTGCATGGGTACTGGGAGAATTGTTTCCCGCTCATACGGAGCTTCTGGCGGGTGTTCCTTTCTGGCCTGCGCTGATCCTGTTTTTAGTGAGCGAGGATCTGGTGCAGTACTGGTGGCACCGCAAGGGCCACGAATGGAACTGGTTGTGGAAGATTCACAAAGTGCATCACTCCGCCACGGAAATGAGCGTGGCCGTTACTGCACGGGGAAATATTCTCTGGTTCTTGTTGATGCCTACGAACTACTACGCTGCCGCGGCGGTGTACTTCGGTCTTGGCGAAGTGTACCTGCTGGCTTATGCCATCAAGGCGGTGATCAATTTTCTCTCCCATACCGGGCTGCGCTGGGACTTACACCTGCTGGAAAAATTCCCGTGGATATCGCCGATCTGGTGGGGCGTGGAACGCACGGTCACCACCGCCGATACGCACCACGCTCACCACGGTATGGCCGGTGAGATGGCGCAGCCGATGGGTAATTATGCGCCGGTGTTTTTCCTGTGGGATGTGATATTTGGTACAGCAAAAATACCTCGTACAGCACAGCAGAAAATTGGTATCGAAAAGGGAGGTGGAGCACCTTGGTATGAACAGTTGTACTGGAACCAGAGGAATTAATCAAAAATAATGGCTTGTCAATTGTGTAGTCATTTGAGCGTGCTGATGCTGCTGAAACCGGATTGGCTATAGACTTTTCTTTTCAAACCAGACAAATATTGCTGGCACAACAACCAGAAACGCAAGCACCAGACACCATGCGGGTAGCCCTAATACTTCTGGCAGGCCGATCTTGCCGAAGTCCTGCCAGGCCAGCACTGTCTCCTTGAGAAATGGATACAGCTCCGCGTACAGCCCGGCTCCGGTGATCATGCCGGCTATGGCAAATACAGCGTGCCAGCGGCCTTCACCCAGCGCTCCTAGCGCAGTGCCCGGACAAAATCCCATCACAGCCCAGCCTGCGCCGAATAATGCGCCCCCTATCAGGATGGCTCCCACGTTCATGGGTTTGTGGCTCAGGCTGATGACGCTCATTTCAGACAACACCAGAATTCCAACCATGCCGACCAGGATTGCCGACAGCATGAATTTGAAAATCGTCATGTCTTTTAACAGCATAGCGCCGACTTGTTTATCAAAGCGCAGCACACGCCCTTTCTGTAGCAGAAAGCCGAATGCCAGTCCGGTAAAAAGCCCGAGAATCTGTTCTGCGCCCATGACTTATCTCCTGTAAACGAAGTGCGCAACCAGCACGCCGACACCGAAGAACATCGCCAGCGCCACAAACGAACTGACGGACAGTTGCATCATGCCGCTCAGGCCGTGACCACTCGGGCATCCGTCTGCCAGCCGTGCACCGACCATGGCCACAATGCCACCAAAAAACGCAGCGATAGCGCGTTTCCACACAGATGCGCCAAAGCGCTCTTCCCAAGTGGGTGGCACACTTTCCAGACGAAAACTTTTATCAGTGAGTGAAGCGAACAGGGCGCCGAGAAAAATGCCGATGACCAGCATGAACTGCCAATCGACACGCACTTTTTCCTTGACGTAATAAGCGTTGGTGGCGACGTACTCGGGATCAACCACTTGAAACAACAAACCGGCTGCGCGGACGAACGTGGTCGATGCACCGAGAAAACTGGTCTTGCCCAGCAGGTGTGTGGTGGCCAGCACTGAGAGGATGGCAAGCACACCCACCAGGGCTCCAGCAAGATAGGGACTCCAGCTATTATTGCCGTTGACAGTATTCATGGACGTGTTTCTCCCTGTTCTCAACGTCCTCATCATAGCAATTTGGTCGGGATATTACCTTGTCAGCCGATTTACTTTTTTCTCAGGGCCAAGGCTCTGGAGGACATTAGGTAGGAGATATCGTTTTGATCGATATTATCGATTTCATTTGTGGTGGTACTGCCTCTAAGCTTGAGACGTTGCAGGATCTTCGTCAGGGTATTGAATGGACATTGTTCAGGTAAGCATCTCGCCAGCAAGCTGGCTACAAGCTCTCCGCATGCATGCTGGCGAGCATCCCATCACGGCTGTTGGGCTCATTTTGGCTTTATTGGTCGTGTTGTTCTTGCTGTTCCAGAGCCTGGCTCTGGTGTTTTCTGGTGGTGCCAGCAACGCGGTGCAGTACGGCATTCTCGGTGGTCTGGCCGGTTTCGCCGCCACTGCACTCGGTGCATTGCCCGCCCTGGTCTTGCGCAGCATTCCGCAGCGGCTGGAGGACAGCATGATGGGTTTTGCAGCCGGTATGATGCTCGCTGCCAGTGCCTTTTCGTTACTGTTGCCCGGCATTGAAGCGGGTGGGCAGATCACAGGAAGCGCGGCTCTTGGTGCTGGTGTTGTGGTACTGGGCATGGCGCTCGGTGTAATGCTGATGCTCGGCCTGGATGAATTCACACCACATGAACACGAGAAAACTGGCCCCTGTGGCCCTGGTCATGAAAGTTGTGGAAGGGTGTGGCTGTTTGTCTTTGCCATTGCCTTGCACAATCTGCCCGAGGGTATGGCGATTGGTGTCAGTTTTTCACAAGGTGACATGAATGTTGGTATGCCATTGACGACGGCGATTGCCTTGCAGGATATTCCGGAAGGTCTTGCCGTCGCTCTGGCAATGATTGCTGCAGGTTTTCGTCCGCCTCTGGCGGTGTTGGTAGCCATTGGCAGTGGTTTTCTCGAGCCGGTAGGTGCTTTGCTGGGTGTCGGTTTATCTAGCGGAATGGCGTTGGCATATCCAGTTGGATTGGGTCTGGCGGCGGGAGCTATGCTGTTCGTGGTGTCACATGAAGTGATTCCGGAGACGCATCGCAATGGTCATCAGAGAGATGCCACGTTGGGGCTGATGGTAGGTTTTGCTCTGATGATGACGCTGGATACCACATTGGGTTGAGGTCGTTCGGCATCTAATAAGATGAGTTCCCGGCAACTTTTCTGCGCTTGTTCAGTATATTTTCACCATCCTATGGACAGCCAAGTGAAACGAATCCCGCCATCGATTGAAAAGATGATGGAAGGATTGGCGGCATTCGAGATCAAGCTGATAGCGCTGGAATCTTGAGT
>CALMIC010000131.1 GCA_937864065.1 uncultured Cellvibrionales bacterium
GATCCAGCACGTATGGCAGCGCGCAATGGAAAGCAATGCCGAACAGGTGCTGATTGCGACGGATGACACGCGTATCGCCGATGTTGCCCGCGGGTTCGGTGCGGAAGTGAGCATGACACGGATTGACCATCCTTCCGGTACGGATCGCCTGCAGGAAGTGGCGGAGCAACAGGGTTGGCCGGAACACATGGCGGTGGTCAATGTGCAGGGCGACGAGCCGCTGATTCCGCCGGCGGACATCAACCAGGTAGCCGACGTGTTGCTGAAACACCGGCGTGCCGATATTGCCACGCTCTGTGAAATGATTGGCGATGAACAACAGTTCCGCGATCCCAATGCCGTGAAAGTAGTCTGTAATGAAGAAGGCGAGGCTTTGTACTTCAGTCGTGCACCGATCGCGTGGCCGCGTGAAGGTGAGCCGGTGATGCAAGCAGGCTTACCCGTCTGGGGTTATCGACATATCGGGATTTATGCCTACCGTGCTGGTTTCCTGCACCGTTATGTCAGCTGGCCGCCATGTGTGCTGGAACAAACGGAAAAACTGGAACAGTTGCGTGCACTCTACAAGGGTGCGGTCATACAGGTGGCTGAAGCGTGCCGCAAGATACCGGCGGGTGTCGACACACAACATGATCTGGATGTTGTTCGCGAATTTCTCCGTGCGACCGGTGGGAGCGCGACATGACAGTGAACGTGTTGTTCGTTTGCCTCGGTAATATCTGTCGTTCGCCGACCGCCCAAGGCGTCTTCGAAAAACGCGTGCAGGAAGCCGGGCTGGCTGGAAGGATACTGGTCGACTCGGCAGCGACCGGTGCGTTCCATGTGGGCAGCTCGCCCGATCCGCGCACGATTGCGGCAGCGGCAACGCGTGGTTATGACCTGACAGTACAGCGAGCCAGACAGATACGGTCAGAGGATTTTCATGCCTTTGATTTCATCCTGCCGATGGACAGGATGAACCTCGGCAATTTGCGCGCGATGCAGCCGAAGGATTTTCGCGGTCATCTCGGCCTGTTCATGGATTTCAGCAAGCAGAAACAATACGGCCAGGTGCCTGATCCCTACA
>CALMIC010000132.1 GCA_937864065.1 uncultured Cellvibrionales bacterium
TTTGTCGCGCACCAGCCAGAAACTGACCGGCGCACGCCAGCCGACACTGCCATCGGCTTGCAGCTGCAATTGCTGCGCGACAATGCCGTAACAGTCAGGTGTCGTCTCTGGTTGTGGCAGCAGGTAGAACACCGAGCGCGGCACGGCGCCCCAGCCGCAGTACGCCAGCGGCGGACGCTGCGGCTGGCTGGCCAGCATCGCAGCGAGAGCCTTCGTCTCGGCGCGATAGTCCCGCCGGTCAGCATCCTGCCGGTAATTGCGCAGGATATCCTCGCGGGTAGACGACGGCATCAGCAGGGGTAACAGCGCTGCCAGCAGGATCCCCAGCCATGGCCAGCGGCTGCGGCAAGCCAGCCAGTAAAACAGCAGCACTACAGACAGCCATATAGCCTGCAGCGTGTATTTCGCCTGCAGGCCCAGCGACACGGTGCAGTACCAGACCACGAACGAGCCGGCGACCCAGGCCAACAAGATGACGAAACTCACGCCCGCACTGACAGCTGCCACCAGGCCATAAACCGCCACCACTAGTGAGAGCACCATCAGCATGAACGGCACCGCTGGCGACACGCCATAAGCTGCAGACAACCTGGCCAGCACAGCCCTGGAGCGCTGGAAGCTTTTCTGCACATGCTTCAATTTGTCGTCAGCGGCGATAAAAATACCGATGCCGGCAGCCTGCCGGCTGGCGCCACCTGACAAGGCATTCTGTTGCACCTGCATTTTTTCTTCATCAGGCAAGGCGTGCAACACCAGCTGTTTGTAGACAAAGAATGGGGACAGCACTGCAACGAACACCAGAAGAATGGCCACGAATTTGCGCCAGGAAACCAGGCGGTGCCAGCAGTGCAGCAGCAGTGCCACCAGCAAGGCCGGCAGCGCCATCAGCATCGAGAACTTGACCAGCACACCCATCGCCAGCAGGAAACCCAGCAATGGGGCAGCCCAGCGCCGCTGCATCAGCACCGGTGAGCTGACCAGCACGATGGCATTGAGCATCACCAGCGTCACCTGCAAGTCACCGACACCAATATGCCACCATAGAGGCTCGTAAAAGGTGCCAAACAGGTACAACGAACCCAGAAAGCTCGCGGTCCGCCAGTGGCCGCCGATAGCGCTCAGGCACAAGACGCTGAACAAGGCAAACAACAGGAGGTTAACAACCGTGACATACACTTGCGGCAAGTCGTAGGCATTGCCGAACACAGCCATCAGCGCCGCCATCGGGTACACCACAGCCGGACCAGTGGTGATTTCCGGGTTGAACAGGATCTTGTGGCTATGCGAAGTGGCATAGCCGTAGCCATCGAAAACGTTCCTGGCGACTGTGCCGAAATAACCGGTGTCGTAATCCATCGGCCGCTCATACAGAGCGAGCAGTTTCAGCAGGCAGAACAGCGTGAAAGCCAGCCACAGCAGCATGGCCGGCCGGGAAATCGCCTGTGGCGCTGCTGTCATTCGCAAACCTGCCAGCGCAATCCGGCAGACACATCGCTGTGTTTCTGCTCCACCCAGTATTCTCCCGCAGCGGTGATTTCCTTTTTCCAGAATGGTGCGCGTGTCTTGAGGTAATCCATGATGAATTCGGCGGCAGCAAAGGCTGCAGCGCGATGTGAGGCTGCCACGCCGACAAACACGATGTTGTCACCCGGCAGCAGGCGACCGACACGGTGGATCACCCGCACCGCCAGCAGCGGCCAACGCTGTTGCGCCTCTTCGACGATGCCTGCAATGCTGGCTTCGGTCATGCCCGGATAATGTTCGAGTTCCAGCGCCAGCAAGTCACCCTGCTCGCCCTGTTGGCGGACCAGCCCGGCAAAGGTGACAACAGCGCCAGCATTGGCGACAGCAGACAGCGCGGCGTACTCACTGCCCACAGCAAAATTCGCCTCACCGATGCGAACCCAAGGCGGTTGCACGCTAACCTCCGGTCACCGGCGGATAGAAAGCGACTTCGTCACCAGGCCGCAAGACCACATCCGCCTCGCTCACGACCATGCGATTGACGGCAACGATGCAACGTGGATCCTGCAATATGCGGCTTGTTGCCGGGTGGGATGCCGGCAGTATCTCCCGCAAGGCTGCCAGGCTGGCTGGGGCCTGCTGCAGTTGCAGGGACGGCACACCGGCCCATTCGCGGTAACGGGCAAAAAACAGCAGCGTGACCATCAGCTGCCAGCGCCCGCGTGAAAATCACCGCTTTTGCCACCGGACTTGGCCAGCAGACGCAAGCCGGTGATGACGATGCCTTTCTCCAGGGCCTTACACATATCGTAAATCGTCAGAGCGGCGACACTGGCTGCAGTCAGGGCTTCCATCTCGACACCGGTCTTGCCGGACAGACGGCACATGGTCTCGATGCGCAGGCTGTTGTGCACCACATCCGGTTCAAAGCTGACCGTCACCGCAGACAGCTGCAGGGGATGGCACAACGGGATCAGGTTACTGGTCTGCTTGGCAGCCTGGATCCCGGCGATGCGGGCCGTCGCCAACACATCCCCCTTGGCAACTTCACCATCGAGTATGGCGGCAAGTGTTGCAGGCTGCATCTGCACCACTACCTCGGCACGGGCCTCGCGCAGCGTGGCGTCCTTGCCACTGATGTCTACCATCCTTGCTTCGCCGCGCTCATTCAGGTGCGTCAGCTGTGTTAGTGCCATCAATTACCCTCGGTGAGGTACCTGCCGGACATGACCTCCATGTAACCGATGTTCTTGATCGGTTTCAAGGGTGATGCTTGTGGCCTTTCAGCCTTCGGCGTCGAGGTGATGACATCGGCATAGCCGTCCAGATCGACATCCCCAGCACCGGCCAGTGAATTGCCACGGCCATCTTTCTTCGCACGACCCAGTGACTCGAACAGCAGGTTGCCGGCGTTGTCGATACCGTAAACGGCACCGGCGTCGCGCAGGATCTTGCCTTTCTTCTTGCCCGGTGCCGGTGGCAAGGTGCGGTCACGGCGCGGAGCACCGGCGACGACATCGAGCTGGCCATTGTTATCGAGGTCACCACCTGTAGCCACACTGAAACCGAACCAGTCACCGGCAGCCACGCCTGAGGCCTTGAGCAGCCTGCTGCCATCCAGCCCGGAGAAGACATAAACCGCGCCGGCATCTTTCAGCAGCTTGCCAGTAGCAGGCACCAGCACATCATGGCGGTGCGCACCGACAACCACATCAGCCACACCGTCACCGTTGATGTCCCCGGCTGCAGCGACGCTCTGGCCAAACCAGTCACCGGCATTTTCACCACTGACACGGAACAGTTCAGTGCCATTGGTTCCCGAGTAAATGGCTGCGGCACCGGCATCAGCACGACCAGACGGGTCATCTTTCGGCATGCCGACGATGATGTCGTCATGGCCATCACGGTTGATGTCACCAGCACCATTCACGGAACGGCCGAACCAGTCACCAGCTGTGTTGCCGGCAATAGAGAACAGTTCCGCCTGCGTTGCGCCGGAGCGGACGACTGCCCTGCCCGCATCCTTCAGGCCATTGCTATCAGCCTTCGGCACGCCATAGACGATGTCCTCATGGCCATCATTGTCCGCATCACCGGCATTGGCCACCGCGAAGCCGAGATTGTCACCCGCAGCTGTACCGTGGAAACTGGCCAACAAGCTGCCATCCAGGCCGGAATAGACAAATACGCTGCCAGCATCCTTGACCGGCTTGCCGGTCGTCGGGTTCAGCACATCATCACGGCTGGCGCCGACGACGATATCGCTGTAGCCATCGGCATTGATGTCGGCACCCGCCACGCTGTAGCCGAACCAGTCACCGGCTGCCTCGCCGCGGAAGGTAAACAACGTGCTGCCATCCTTGCCGGAATAGACATACACCTTGCCCGCATCTTTCAGCTTCTTCTGCGTCGGTGATTTCGGCACATCCCAGCGATAAGCGCCGACCACGACATCCGGGTGCCCGTCCCTGTTGACGTCACCGGCGTTCGCCACCGCAAAGCCGAAGGTATCCTTCTTCACCTCGCCCCATGCACGCACCAGCACACCAGGATCTTGCGGATAGGCATCGCATGCATCACCGACGCCGTCGCCATCAGTGTCAGCCTGGTCGGGGTTATCGACCAGCGGGCAGTTGTCGCTGCCGTCATCGACACCGTCGCCATCGTCGTCGTTGTCACAGGCATCGCCAATACCATCACCATCCGTGTCGAGCTGGTCAGGGGGTGTCACCTGCGGACTGTTGTCGGCCGGGTCGTCTACTGCGGCTTTGTCGTGGTCGTTATCGCAGGCATCACCGACACCATCGCCATCCGTATCTTCCTGACCAGGGTTATCGACCAGCGGGCAGTTGTCGCTGCCGTCATCGATACCGTCGCCATCGTCGTCGTTATCGCAGGCATCACCGATCCCATCACCATCTGAATCCGTCTGGTCAGGGTTGGCCACCAGCGGGCAGTTATCACCCGGCTCATCAACGCCATCGCCATCATCGTCGTTGTCGCAGGCATCACCGATTCCATCGCCATCCGAATCCGTCTGGTCAGGGTTGGCCACCAGCGGGCAATTGTCGGTTGGCTCATTGACACCGTCGTTGTCGTCGTCGCCGTCACAGGCATCGCCCAAGCCATCGCCGTCTGTATCAGTCTGCGAGGTGTTGCTCACCAGCGGACAGTTATCAGCGCCATCCAGCACGGTGTCATTGTCGTCATCGCTGTCACAGGCATTGCCCTGGCTATCGCCATCGGTATTGAGCTGGTCGAGGTTGGGCACAACCGGGCAGTTATCCAGCCAGTCGAGCACAGTGTCGCCATCGTCATCGCTCGAACACGCGTCACCCGTACCATCACCATCCGTATCCAGCTGGTCAGGGTTGAAGTTGCCTATGCAGTTGTCGACAGGGTTGTTGATGCCGTCACCGTCAAAATCATTGTCACAGACATCGCCAATGCCATCGCCGTCGAAGTCCCACTGCTCAGGGTTGACCACCAGCGGACAGTTGTCGGCAACATCCGGGATGCCGTCATTGTCATCATCCGCATCACAGGCATCACCCGTGCCGTCCAGGTCAGTATCCAGCTGGTTAACATTCTGCACCAACGGGCAGTTGTCGACCGGATCATCAATACCATCACCATCGGTATCCGCGTTGCTGTCGCACACATCACCGATCGTGTCGCTGTCTGCATCTTCCTGGCCGGGGTTGGCATTGACCGGGCAGTTATCGACGAGATCCAGCACTGTGTCATTGTCATCGTCCGTGTCACAGCCATCGCCCTGACCATCCGCATCGGTGTCGAGCTGGTCGAGGTTGCTGTTGAACGGGCAATTGTCCGCGCCATCCAGCACCGTGTCATTGTCGTCATCCGTGTCGCAGGCATTGCCCTGCCCGTCCGCATCCGCATCGGCCTGGTCAGTGTTGGCATCCAGCGGACAGTTGTCGCCGCCGTCCAGCACGCTGTCGTTATCGTCATCGCCGTCACAGGCATCGCCCAGGCCGTCACCGTCACTATCAGTCTGCGGCGTGTTGGCCACTACCGGGCAGTTGTCGGCACCATCCAGCACGCTGTCGTTGTCGTCGTCCGTGTCACAGGCATCGCCCTGGCCGTCAGCATCCGTGTCGAGCTGGTCAACATTGACCACCAGCGGACAGTTGTCCGTGCTGTCATCAATGCCGTCACCGTCCGTGTCGGTATTGCTGTCGCACACGTCACCAATGCCATCGGCATCCGCATCCGCCTGGTCGGTGTTGGCCGTCAACGGACAGTTGTCGCTGCCATCCAGCACCGTGTCATTGTCGTCATCGCCATCACACGCATCACCCAGGCCGTCGCCGTCATTGTCGGCCTGGCCTGCATTGGCCGTCAGCGGACAGTTGTCGCTGCCGTCATCCACACCGTCAGCATCGTCATCGTTGTCGCAGGCATCACCCAGGCCGTCGCCGTCGGTGTCGAGCTGGTCGACATTCGGCACCACCGGGCAGTTATCCACGCCATCGTCAATGCCGTCACCATCGGTGTCGCTGTTGCTGTCACAGGCATCACCGAGGCCATCGGCATCCGCGTCGGCCTGGTCGGTATTCGCATCCAGCGGGCAGTTGTCGCTGCCATCCAGCACGCTGTCGTTGTCGTCGTCGCCGTCACAGGCATTTCCTAGGCCGTCGGCATCCGTGTCGGTCTGGGCGGTATTGCTGACCAGCGGGCAGTTGTCGCTGCCATCCAGCACGCTGTCGTTGTCGTCATCCGTATCACAGGCATTGCCGGCACCATCGCCATCGGTGTCCGCCTGGTCGGCATTCGCGGTCAGCGGGCAGTTATCGGCACCGTCCAACACGCTGTCGTTGTCGTCGTCGCTGTCACAGGCATCACCGACACCATCGCCGTCGGTATCGGTCTGTGGCGCGTTGGCCACCAGCGGGCAGTTATCGGCACCGTTATCAATACCGTCTCCGTCGCTATCGCTGTCACAGACATCACCGGTGCCATCGGCATCCGCATCCGCCTGGTCGGCATTCGCATCCAGCGGGCAGTTGTCCGCACCATCCACTACGCCGTCATTGTCGTCATCGTTGTCGCAGACATCGCCGATGCCGTCGCCATCCACGTCTTCCTGGTACTCGTTGGTGACGAACGGACAGTTATCCGACACATCCTGCACGTTGTCGTTGTCATCGTCGTCATCACAGGCATCGCCCACGCTGTCGCTGTCATTGTCGGCCTGGTTGGCGTTGCTCACAACCGGGCAGTTGTCCAGCGCATCGCTGATGCCATCACCATCGTCATCGGGGTCACAGGCATTGCCAGCCGCATCGCCGTCCGTATTGAGCTGGTCGGCGTTCGCGTTAAGCGGGCAGTTGTCCGACA
>CALMIC010000133.1 GCA_937864065.1 uncultured Cellvibrionales bacterium
GCCTCGGTGACCCGGACCTGTACCTGAGGATGGTGCTGCACCTCAGTCGCGGAGACCGCATCGCCCAGCGCGAACTGTTGCGCCGCCTCGCCGAGTTGCAATACACGCGCAATGACCTGGATTTCCATCGCGCCACCTACCGCTGCCGTGGCGATGTCATCGATATCTACCCGGCCGATTCCGACATGGAAGCGATCCGCATTGCGCTGTTTGATGACGAGATCGAGCAGATCCATGCGTTTGACCCGTTGACCGGCCAGATGTTACGCAAGTTGCCGCGCGTGACGATTTTCCCGAAGAGCCATTACGTCACGCCGCGTGAGCAGGTGCTGTCGCAGATCGATGCCATCAAGCAGGAATTGCGCGAACGGCTCGACCAGTTCCGCGCGATGGAAAAACATGTGGAGTACCAGCGGCTGGAGCAACGCACGCAGTACGATATCGAGATGATCACCGAGCTGGGTTACTGCAACGGCATCGAGAACTATTCGCGCTACCTGTCTGGCCGTGCGCCTGGCCAGCCGCCGCCGACGTTGTTCGATTACCTGCCGGACAATGCGCTGCTGGTGATCGACGAATCACACGTGACGATCCCGCAGCTGGGCGGCATGTACCGCGGCGACCGTTCGCGCAAGGAAACGCTGGTCGAGTACGGTTTCCGCCTGCCGTCAGCGTTGGACAACCGGCCGATGCGCTTTGACGAGTGGGAGCGCATCGCGCCGCAGATGATTTTTGTCTCGGCAACACCAGGGCCTTATGAGGAGACCCATGCCGGCCAGGTGGTGGAACAGGTGGTGCGCCCGACCGGCCTGGTCGACCCGCAAATCGAGGTGCGGCCGGCATCGACGCAGGTGGATGACCTGTTGTCGGAAATTGGCCTGCGCGTGGCGGATGGCGACCGGGTGCTGGTCACGACACTGACCAAGCGCATGGCCGAGGACCTGACGGAATACCTCACGGACCACGGTGTGCGGGTGCGCTACCTGCATTCGGATATCGATACCGTCGAGCGGGTGGAAATTATCCGCGACTTGCGTCTCGGCGAATTCGATGTGCTGGTCGGCATCAACCTGCTGCGCGAGGGGCTCGATATGCCGGAAGTGTCGCTGGTGGCGATCCTCGATGCCGACAAGGAGGGCTTCCTGCGCTCCGAGCGTTCGCTGATCCAGACTATCGGCCGTGCCGCGCGCAACCTGAAGGGCAAGGCGATCCTATACGCCGACCAAATTACCGGCTCGATGCAGCGCGCGATGGACGAGACGGAACGCCGTCGCGCGAAGCAGCTGGCTTTCAACACCGAGCATGGCATCGTGCCGCGCGGGGTGCAGAAGTCGGTGGTCGACATCATGGAAGGTGCGGTGCCCGGTTCGCGCGGCAAGGGCCGCAAGCGTGAGCAGAAAGTGGCCGAGAGCCGCGGCAAGTACCGTATGAACCTGGACGAGATGTCACTGGAAGACATGACGAGGGCGATCCGCAAGCTGGAAAAGCAGATGCTCGAGCATGCGAAGAACCTGGAGTTCGAACAGGCGGCGGCGATCCGCGACGAGATTGCCCGCATCCGCGAGAAGGCATTTCTCTGAATGGCCAACGCAGCCGACCAGCAACGCCTGTTATTGCTGCCGGTCGCGCTGTACCGCGTGTTGTTGCCACTATCGCTGCTGTTGACACTGTACGTTGTCGCGATGTGGCGCGTGGCATTGCCC
This sequence comes from uncultured Cellvibrionales bacterium, assembly GCA_937864065.1. Taxonomy (GTDB): domain Bacteria; phylum Pseudomonadota; class Gammaproteobacteria; order Pseudomonadales; family UBA7239; genus UBA7239. The sequence goes on from CALMIC010000133.1 coordinate 1,704, forward strand.
ACCTACGATGTTGTGGACCATCACGCGTTCCTCGCTGCAGCAGCCCTCGGTGAGCTGGACTGGGCCGGTCTCTGGGAGCGCCACAACGGCGTACACCTGATTGTATTGCCGAAGCTGGTGTTCTGGCTGGACGTGTACTGGCTGGCAGGGCAGGGCTGGCTGGTGACCGCGGTGTCGGCGCTGGCGATTGCCGCCACCTTGCTGCTTGTGTTGCAGCAGATACAGCAGTTCGATGGCCTCACAGCACACGAGCAATCACTGTTTGCCCTGCTGGCCAGCCTGATGCTCGGCAGCGTGTTGCTGGCCGAAAGCCTGGTGAACCCGATCGACATCCAGTGGTCATTGCTGGCGCTGGGCACGGCGCTGGTGGCGCGTGGCTTGATGCAGCCTTGGCGCGCGTCATGGCCCTGGTGGCTGGCGGGGCTGGCCATCTCGTGGCTCAGCAGCGGGCCGCTGCCGCTGATGCTGTTGGCACTGTTGCTGGTTTACGGCCTGACCGGCCGGCAACACCGCCAGCCCAATCGCTGGCTCTCGGCCCCTGCGGTGTTGCCGTGCCTGCTTGGTATCTTCCTGTTGCTCGCTGGCCGCGAGTGGCTGGCGTTGCGGCAAGGCTGGCCACTGCTGCTGTCACATCTTTACCGGCCGCTGGTTGCGGCCAGTGACTGGGCAGGCATGGAAGCGTACTTGCGTGAGGATCCTGCCATGTATGCCCGTTGGCTGGGCGATGCGGTGTCGTTTGTCGGGCGTTTTGTGCTGGTGCCAGCCGGGCATGCGTGGCCCTGGCCATGGCTGGTGGGCTTGCCCCTGTTCATCTGGTTGCTGGCTGTGCAGCGCAGCGTCTTGCACTGGCATGCCGGCCAGCGGTTTTTTGTCTATCTGCTGCTGTTTCCACTGTTGTTGGCGCTGGCTGCCGGCTGGATGCGTTTCTTCACGCTGTACAACTACCGGCACGCCAATATGGGCCTGCTGCTGTTGCTGTCCTCGCTGTTGCTGGTGTACGGCAACGCCCGCTGGCGGCACAAGGCAGCGGCGCTGGCGCTCGTGTTGTCTGCCTATGGCTGCCAGTTTGCCTGGGCGATCATTGATGAAGCGGGCTACTGGGCCTGGGAGGGGCGCAATATCACCCGCTTGCTGCAGATCGGCGATGCGCTGGGCATCCGGGATCCGGCCAAGTTCGCGCCGGTGTGGAAAGATGATCCCGCCAACCCCGAAGCCGTCGCGAACAGCCGCCGGGTTTTCCGCGAGCAGCGTGTCGGGGTGTATGGCACGCGCGAGTATGCGACCTACCTCGGGGAAATTCCCCTGCCATCTGTCGAAGTGACCTGTGAATACCGGCTGCATGCCTTGCTGCAACACGCGCCGGACCCGCGCGCCTTTGTCGTACAGGCCGAGGCTCGGGCTGCCGACGGCAGTTACCTTACGCAGGCCGTGTTGCAGCAGGACGGGCACAATGTCGGCTGGGCTGCCGCCCAGATGCCATCGGATATACTGTGGCAACAGTGGCGGCAGCCCTGGTTGTTTGGCGGGCAGCTGGTGTTGTCGCAAGAACTCACGCGAGACGTGTCGGTCATAGCCTTTGACCGGTACCGGCGCTGCCAACCCTGGCCATTGCCTGGCCTGCCAGCTGTGGATCCCGTTCACCATTCCCCTTGATGCTCCTTGCCTGATGACCATGATCCGGAACAGACGCCACCTGTTATCCCTGTTGTTGTTCGTCTCCAGCCTGCTGGCCTGGTTGCCGGGCAGCCATGTGACCAAGCTGATCATCGAGAACGATCCGGTCATCCTCGGCCGTTATTCCTCTGGCCATTTTGGCGCACTGCTATTGCTGACGCTGGTCCTGTTGACGGCCGCGGCGGTGATGTTTTTCACGCGCCGCAAACCAGTCGCCGAGACGGTGTTTGCGCTGTTGATGGTCTACCTGTCGACAGGCCTCAGCGCCTTTGTCCTCGTGGTGGGTTCCGGCCTGGTCAACAAACCGCGCTTCATCGAACAGCCGGTCAGCGGCGTAGACCCGGACACCGGCATCGTGCTCAGTGGCACCGTGCGGCACTGGATCCCGAACCAGCGCCATGAGCTGCTGCAGGAAGACAAGCCTGAGCAGCTGCGCTCCTACCCGGATGCGCCGGCCGGTTACCCTGCTTTCCCTTTGGTGCTGACCAGTGATGCGCACGGTTTCCGCAACCCCGAGCAGCGCGAACAGTACGACATCGTGGCGGTGGGGGATTCGTTTGTCGCCGGCTCGCATGTGTCCGACGAACATGCCTGGGTCGACCTGCTGCGCCAACGCACGGGCCAGTCGATCTACAACCTCGGCGTGTCGGGTACGGATCCGCTGGTCTACCTGAACAATTTCGTCACGGTCGGCCGCAAACTCAAACCGGAAACCGTCTTGTTGATGCTGTATGAAGGCAATGATTTCCGCGATGCGCCGCCGGTGCCGAAGGCTGCGGCCGGCATGAAACGGGCGGCGATCAAGGATCCTACACTGAGCATCGGTTTCCTCACCAAGGCGTCGCCGGTGACGCAGGGCTTGCGGCGCCTGACTGAGGACGTGCTGGCACAAGTGGGTGCTGATGCGCCGGTGCCGGGTTATGCGGACACCGTCGGTTTCATGCCACTGCGCATTGCGACACCCGCCGGCGTGCAGGCCTACAGTTTCGAACCCAAGCGGCTGCTCTATCTCGGTGACAGCGAGCAGGCATTTGCGGCATCCAGTGACTGGCAGAACGTGCGCGATGTGCTGGAGCAGTTTGTCATGTTGTCGCAACGCGATGGCTTCAGGCTGGTGATTGCCTATGCGCCGAGTGCGCCGCATGTCGTTTTGCCGTTGGCAGCCGGGCAGATACCGGCACAACAGTTGCTCAATTTTGCCCGCATGCAGGGCAAAGGTTTGCCGGATGACGCCGATACGTACAAGCAGCAGGTGTTGGCGCGGCTGGATAGTCAGGAGAATGTGTGGATGGCGTGGTGCCGCGAGCGTGGCGTGGAATGTGTCAGCACCACGCGGCCGCTGCGCGAGGCAGCCGCTGGCGGACGCCAGGTCTATTTCACCTATGACCAGCACTGGACACCGGATGGCAATGCCGTTGTGGCTGGAGTGCTGGCCGGTTATCTTTCAGGAGGACGCTGATGCGTCGTGTCAATTCGCTGGTGGTCATCATTGCAGCGCTGGTGTTGTTGCTGCTGTATGTGGCAACCGGGCATTTCGGCATGGGGCCGGCGCAGAAAGCGAAGGGCGCTTACCAGTTGCTGGTGACGGTGCAGCCGGCCGCGCTGCAGGAAGTGCACGATACGGTCGAGGCATTGGGCACCACGGCCGCCAATGAATCCGTCGAGCTCAGCGCGACGGTGACGGCGACGGTTCGGGCAGTGCATTTCGAGGACGGCACTGCAGTGGAGAAGGGCGCCGTGCTGGTGGAACTGGATGCGGACGAGGCCAGTGCGGATGTCGAGGAAGCGCGCGTGAACCTCGCCGAGGAAGAACGCCAGCTGCGTCACCTGACCCTGCTGATCGAGCGCAAGGCAGTGTCGCAGACCGATGTCGAGAAACAGCAATCCGTCGTCAACGCCGCGCGTGCGCAGCTCGAAGCCAACCGCGCCAAGCTACAGGACTACACCATCCGTGCGCCGTTTGCCGGCGTGCTCGGCGTGCGCCGTGTCAGTGTCGGTGCGCTAGTATCGCCCGGTAGCGTCATCGCTTCGCTCGATGACCTGTCACAGGTCAAAGTCGATTTCACCGTGCCGGAAATCCACCTGCCGCTGCTCCATCCCGGGCTCGCGGTGGAGACGCGTTCGCAGGCCTATCCCGACAAAGTCTTTGCAGGCGCGGTCAGCTTTGTCGACAGCCGCATTGATCCGGTGACCCGCGCAGTGGCCCTGCGTGCCCAGCTCGACAACCGCGAGCAGCTGTTGCGCCCGGGCATGTTGCTGCAAGTGCAGATCCGCCAGCCGTCCCGCCAGGCACTGATGGTGCCGGAACGCAGTATTGCGCCATTGCGTGGCGAGCAGTTTGTCTACGTGGTTGACCATGCCGTATCCGACAAGAACCCCGACGGCAAGCCGGTGGCCCACCGTCGCGCCGTGCAGCTGGGCCAGCGTGTCGCCGGCAAGGTCGAGATCACTGCAGGGCTCTCCGCCGGGGAAAACGTGGTCGTGGACGGCAGCATGTCCGTGCAGGATGGCATGATCGTCACCATCAAGGATGCCGCAGCGGCCGCAGGCGGGCAGTAAGCCGTGATCCTGTCCGATATCTCGATCAAGCGCCCGGTCTTTGCGACTGTCATCAATATTGTGCTGGTGATTTTCGGCATCATCGCGTTCCGCGAGTTGCCGCTGCGCGGTTACCCGGACATTGACCCGCCGGTAGTGTCGGTCGAGACGGTCTATCCCGGCGCGTCAGCCAATGTGGTCGAATCCAAGATCACCCAGCTGCTCGAGGACCAGCTGGCCGGCATCGAGGGCTTGCGCGTGCTGACGTCGGAGTCGCGCGAAGGCAAGTCGCAGATCAACATGGAATTCACCCTGGCCCGCAACATCGACGCGGCGGCCAATGACGTGCGCGAAGCCGTGACACGCGTGCTGGATCGCCTGCCGGAAGAAGCGAAAACACCGCAGGTCAACAAGTCGGATGCGGATTCCTCGGTCATCGTCTGGTTTGCCATCTCGTCAACGCAGATGACCCAGCTGGAACTCAGTGATTATGTCGACCGCTACATCGTCGACCGTTTCAAGGTGGTCGATGGTGTGGCAAGGGTGCAGGTCTGGGGTGAGCGGCGCTACGTCATGCGCATCACGCTGGATCGCGCCGCGATGGCGGCGCGCGGTATCACGGCCAACGATGTCGAGAATGCGCTGCGGGCCGAAAACGTCGAATTGCCGGCCGGCAAGATCGAATCGGTTGACCGTGAATTCACCATTCGTGTGGCGCGCTCCTTCAACAATGAAGATGAATTCCGCCAGCTGGTGCTGCGCCGTGGTGACCAGGCAAGTGGCGGCCACCTCGTGCGGCTCGGTGAAGTCGCGGCTGTGGAGCTGGCTGCGCGCGACGAGAAAACCCTGTTCCGCGGCCTGCTCGAGCCGGGCGCGCCTGGCGAGAACATGGTCGGTGTCGGCATCATCAAGCAGTCGAAAGCCAATACCGTCGATGTGACGCGGCAGGCCCGCGCGGTGGCCGACGAGATCCGCCCGACGCTGCCGGACCACATGAAACTGGCTGTCACCTTCGATACGGCGGTGTTTCTCGAACGTTCGGTGGAAGAGGTGTACATCACGCTGGCGGTGTCGATGGCACTGGTGGTGATCGTCATCTACCTGTTCCTTGGCAGCTGGCGTGCCACCCTGATCCCGGCGCTCACCGTACCGGTATCGGTCATCGGCGCCTGTATCTTTGCCTGGCTGTTCGGTTTCTCGATCAATATCCTCACGCTGATGGCTTGCGTGCTGGCTATCGGCCTGGTGGTGGATGATGCCATTGTCGTGCTGGAAAACGTGCACCGCCGTATCGAGCGCGCCGAACCGCCACTGCTGGCCGCTGTGCATGGTAGCCGTGAAGTGGCCTTCGCCATCATTGCCACCACGCTGGTGCTGGTGGCGGTGTTTGTGCCGATCGTCTTCATGGAGGGCAATATCAGCCGTTTGTTCGGTGAGTTTGCCCTGACGCTGGCTGCTGCAGTTGCCGTCTCCGCGTTTGTGGCGCTGACCTTGTGCGCCATGCTGTGTTCCAAATGGCTGATGCCGCATAGCCACGGCGGAACCGGTGTTGTGGCCCGTTGGTCGGAAAACCTGTTCGCGCGTTTCGAGCAGGCTTACAGCCGCAATGTGCAGGTCTCGATCCACAAGCCCTGGTTTGCGGTGCTTATCCTGCTGCTCTCTTCAGTACTGGTCTGGCTCTATTTCGGCAAGCTGCCGCGCGAGTTCGATCCCGGTGAAGATCGCGGCATCTTCATCCTCGTTGTGCAGGGGCCCGAGGGTGCCAGCTTCGAACACACGCAATCCGTGATGCAGGAAATCGAGCGCCGCTTGCAACCGCAGATCGGCGGTGAAAGCCTGGACAGCGTGTTGCTGCGTGTGCCGGGTTTCTTCGGCGGGGTCAATTCCGGCCTTGGCCTGGTCGTGCTGAAGCCGTGGGAACTGCGCGAGAAGGCGGGTGATCAGGTCATGGCGGATGTGCAGGCGCTGCTGGCCGATATTCCCGGCATGCAGATCTACAGTTTCATGCGCAAGCCGCTGGCGGCAGCCAGTGGCCAGCCGCTGGAAATCGTCATCGGCGGTGATACTTACGAGGAGTTGTCGCGCTGGTCCGCGCTGTTGCTGAAAGCGGCTTACGAGAACCCGAAAATCCTGCGTCCGGTCATCGACCTCAAGGAAACCCAGCCGCAGTTGCAGGTGCGTATCGACCGCCAGCGCGCGGCCGACCTCGGCGTGGCGGTCGGCAATATCGGCCGCACACTGGAAACACTGCTCGGTGAGCGTGAAGTGACAACCTTCTTCCAGCGTGGCGAGGAATACGATGTGCTGTTGCGCGGCGATGAACAGCAGTTTGCCAGCAAGGCCGACCTGCAGAACATCTACGTCCGCTCGGATCGCTCTGGCGAGCTGGTGCCACTGGCCAACCTGGTGACGGTGGAGGAGAGTTCCGGTGCGCGGGCGTTGACGCGTTTCAACCGCATGCGTTCGTTTACCCTGAGCGCCGGCCTGGCGCCGGGTTATGCCACCAGCGATGCACTGGCGTATTTCCATGAGGTGGTGGCGCGTGACCTGCCGCCGCAGGCGCGGGTCGATTACAAGGGCCTCACGCTGGAATATGTGCGTTCGAGCGGTTCACTGTGGCTGGTCGTGGCGATTGCCCTGCTGATGGTCTATCTGGTGCTGGCGGCGCAGTTCGAGAGCTTCATCCATCCGTTCATCATCCTGCTCACCGTGCCGTTTGCCCTGCTCGGTGCACTCGCCGGCCTGGATGCCATGGGCATGACGATCAACGTCTACAGCCAGATTGCCATGATCATGCTCATCGGCCTGGCGGCCAAGAATGGCATCCTGATGGTCGAATTCGCCAACCAGCTGCGCGACCGGGGTATGGCTTTCCACGAGGCCATCCAGACGGCGGCCGTGCAGCGCCTGCGGCCGATCGTGATGACCTCGCTGACGGCAGCTATCGGGGCCCTGCCGCTGGTCTTCGGCGGTGGTGCCGGCGCCAACAGCCGGATGATTGTCGGTGTGGTGGTCTTCGCCGGGGTCGTGCTGTCGACAGTCATGACGCTGTTCATCGTGCCGGCCATGTACGCGATGCTGGCGCGCAATACCGGCTCCCCCGGCCGGGTGGCCCGCCTGATCCGTGAGCTGCAGGGGGCGGGCAATAGCCGAAGCTGACGCAGCCAGCCAGCCCGAGTAAACTGCGCACCCTGCTTTTTCCTGTGTAGAGGTGCCGCAGTGGCCAGGACCCTGTACGACAAACTCTGGGATGCCCATCTCGTGCAACAGCGCGACGATGGCACAGCCCTGATCTATATCGACTGCCAGTTGCTGCATGAGGTGACGTCGCCGCAGGCGTTCGACGGCCTGCGCCTGGCCGGTCGCCAGCCCTGGCGGCTGGACGGGAATATCGCCACGCCCGACCACAACGTGCCGACCACACTGAAAGAGCGCGCGGCGGGTGTCGCCGGTATCGAGGACGAGACCTCGCGCATCCAGGTGCAGACGCTGGACAGCAACTGTGACAGCTTCGGCATCACCGAATTCAAGATCAATGATGCCCGGCAAGGTATCGTGCATGTTGTCGGCCCGGAAACCGGTGCCACGCTGCCCGGCATGACCATTGTCTGTGGCGATTCACATACCTCCACGCACGGCGCGCTTGGCGCGTTGGCACACGGCATCGGCACATCGGAAGTCGAGCATGTGCTTGCCACCCAGTGCCTGATCCAGAAAAAGATGAAGAACATGCTGGTGCGCATCGACGGCCAGCTGGGCCCCGGCGTCACAGCGAAAGACGTGGTGCTCGCCATCATCGGCAAGATCGGCACGGCCGGTGGCACCGGTTACGCGATCGAATTCGGTGGCGACGTGATGCGCGCGATGTCGATGGAAGGGCGCATGACGGTGTGCAACATGGCGATCGAGGCCGGCGCGCGCGCCGGCATGGTGGCAGTGGATGACATCACGATCGATTACGTGCGCGGCCGCACCTATGCCCCCAAAGTCGAGCAGTGGGACCTGGCAGTTGCGGCGTGGCGCGACCTGACAAGCGACGACGGTGCGCATTTCGATGCCGTGGTCGAATTGCGCGGCGAGGACATCAAACCGCAGGTCAGTTGGGGCACGTCGCCCGAAATGGTGTTGCCGGTCGATGCACAGGTGCCGGACCCGGCGCAGGAAAGTGACCCGGTGAAACGTGACGGCATCCAGCGCGCATTGCAGTACATGGGCTTGCAGCCTAACCAGCCGATCACCTCAATCAAAGTCGATCGCGTGTTCATCGGCTCCTGCACCAATTCCCGCATCGAGGACCTGCGTGAAGCCGCGCGTGTGGCGCAAGGCCGCAAGGTCGCTGCCAACGTGAAACAGGTGCTGGTAGTGCCCGGTTCACAGCAGGTGAAAAAACAGGCGGAAGCGGAAGGCCTCGACAGGATTTTCCTTGCTGCCGGCATGGAATGGCGCGAGCCTGGCTGTTCAATGTGCCTGGCGATGAACGCCGACCGTCTCGGCAATGGCGAGCATTGTGCGTCAACGTCAAACCGCAACTTTGAAGGTCGCCAGGGCTTTGGTGGCCGCACACACCTTGTCAGCCCGGCTATGGCCGCGGCTGCAGCGGTGGCCGGCCATTTTGTCGATGTGCGCGAGCTGATGGCCGGAGGTGCTGCATGAAACCGTTCCAGACCCACGAAGGTATCGCCGCGCCGATGGATCGCGCCAATGTCGATACCGACATGATCATCCCGAAGCAGTTCCTGAAGTCGATCCATCGCACCGGTTTCGGCCCCAACCTGTTCGACGAGTTGCGCTACCTTGATGTCGGCCAGCCTGGCATGGACAACAGCCGGCGCCCGCTGAACCCGGATTTTGCGCTGAACCAGCCGCGCTACCAGGGTGCGTCGATCCTGCTGGCGCGCGAGAACTTCGGTTGTGGTTCATCGCGCGAACATGCACCTTGGGCGCTGGACGACTACGGTTTCCGCGCCATCATCGCGCCAAGCTTTGCCGATATCTTCTTCAACAACTGTTTCAAGAACGGCATGCTGCCGATTGTGCTGCCGCATGAGGTTGTCGACCAGCTGTTCAGCGAAATGTATGCGCAAGAAGGCTATCGCCTGACCATTGACCTGCCTTCACAACAGGTGGTGACGCCGTCTGGCCAGCGTTTCGATTTTGCCGTCGATGCCTTCCGCAAGCACTGCCTGCTGAATGGCCTGGATGATATCGGCCTGACCTTGCAACAGGCAGATGCCATCCGCGCTTTTGAAGAGAAACACAAGGCTGCAGCGCCGTGGCTGTTTGGCCGCTGGTAAACAGAGAGAACATGATGAGCAAGACAATACTGATCCTGCCGGGTGACGGCATCGGCCCGGAAATCGTCGAGCAGGCTGTTGCCGTGCTGGAGCAGGTCAACAGCCAGTTTTCGCTGGGTTTGCAGCTGGAACACGGCCTGCTCGGCGGTGCCGCCATCGATGCGCACGGTGTACCCTATCCAGATGTCACCCACGAGCAGGCGACAAAAGCCCATGCGATCCTGCTGGGTGCCGTCGGTGGCCCGAAATGGGACGCGCTCGACACCGCCATCCGCCCGGAAAAAGGCCTGCTGGCAATCCGCTCGAAACTGGGGCTTTTCGGCAACCTGCGCCCGGCGATCCTGTACCCACAGCTCGCGGCGGCCTCGTCGCTGAAGCCGGAGATCGTCGCGGGACTCGATATCCTCATCGTGCGCGAACTGACCGGTGGCCTCTACTTCGGCGGGCCGCGCGGTGTGCGGGTGCTGGAGAATGGCGAGCGCGAAGGGTTCAACACCGCCGTGTATCGCGAGAGCGAGATCGAGCGCATCGGCCGCCTGGCCTTCGAGCTGGCACGCAAGCGCCATAAAAAACTGTGTTCGATCGACAAGGCCAACGTACTGGAAGTGACCGTGTTGTGGCGTGAGGTCATGGAGCGGATCGGCAAGGACTACCCGGATGTGCAGTTGTCGCACATGTATGTCGATAACGCGGCCATGCAGCTGGTGCGCGCGCCGAAACAGTTTGACGT
>CALMIC010000134.1 GCA_937864065.1 uncultured Cellvibrionales bacterium
CCGAATACGAGCGCAGCGCCTGCCCCACCTGCGGCTCCTGCTCCGGCATGTTCACGGCCAACTCGATGAACTGCCTCACCGAAGCGCTCGGCCTGTCACTGCCCGGCAACGGCTCGACCCTGGCCACGCACGCAGACCGCAAGAACCTGTTCCTCGAGGCCGGCCGCCTCGTGGTCGAGATCACCCGGCGCCATTACGAACAGGACGACATGAGCGTACTGCCCCGCGCGATTGCGTCCTTCAAGGCATTCGAGAATGCCATCACGCTCGACATTGCCATGGGCGGCTCGACCAACACCATCCTGCACCTGCTGGCCGCTGCACAGGAAGCGGAAGTGGCCTTCACGATGAACGATATTGACCGTCTGTCGCGCAAGGTGCCGCAGCTGTGCAAGGTCGCGCCGAACACGCCGAAATACCATATGGAAGACGTACACCGCGCCGGCGGCATCATGGGCATCCTCGGCGAACTGGATCGCGCCGGCTTGCTGCACAGCGATGTCGCCACCGTCCACAGCCAGACAATGAAAGAGGCGCTGGCAAAATGGGATATCAGGCAGAGCAGCGATGAGTCAGTGAAAGAATTTTTCCGCGCCGGCCCGGCAGGCATTCCAACGCAGGAAGCCTTCAGCCAGAGCACACGCTGGCCGACACTGGACGATGACCGCGCCGAAGGCTGCATCCGGTCGATCGAACACGCCTACAGCCAGGAAGGCGGGCTGGCTGTGCTGTACGGCAACATCGCCGAGAAAGGCTGCGTGGTGAAAACGTCCGGCGTCGATGAGAGCAATTTCTTCTTCGAAGGCACCGCCTTTGTCTGCGAAAGCCAGGACGAGGCCGTCCACGCGATCCTGGAAGACAAGGTGAAGGCAGGCGATGTAGTCATCGTGCGCTACGAAGGCCCGCGCGGCGGTCCCGGGATGCAGGAAATGCTGTACCCGACCAGCTACATCAAGTCGAAAGGCCTGGGGAAAGCCTGCGCGCTGCTCACGGATGGCCGCTTTTCCGGTGGCACCTCGGGCCTCTCCATCGGGCACGTGTCACCGGAAGCCGCCGCCGGCGGCGCCATTGCGCTGGTCGAGAACGGCGACCGCATCCGCATCGACATCCCGAACCGCAGCATCGACGTGCTGCTCAGCATGGAAGAACTTGCGCACCGCCGCGTGAAGATGGAGGCAAAAGGCAAGGATGCGTGGAAACCGGCCAAGCCGCGCCCGCGCAAGGTATCCGCTGCACTGAAAGCCTACGCCAAGCTCGCGCTCAGTGCCGACGTGGGTGCAGTGCGAGACTTGAGCCAGCTCGACTGAACGGCTCCCGCGTCAGCGCGTGCAGCGCGGGACTTTCCCCTGCGCCTGCGCGCGCTGGTACAAGGGGAGTGACTGCTGCAGGTGCGCATCAAGCCCCTGCATTCTGGTGCCGGTTGCCGGGTGAGTGGAAAGGAATTCCGGCGGTTTGGCCTGCGACTGTTTCTCCATCAGCTGCCACAGGCGGATGCTCTCGCGCGGGTCATAGCCGGCACGGGCCATCAGGTCTTGGCCCATCACGTCCGCTTCCGCCTCATGCGTGCGGCTGTAGGGCAGCAACACACCGAACTGGGCGCCAAGTCCGAAAACGGCCGCACCGGTCGGGCTGATGACCTGGCCGGCCACTTCCTGGCCGATCTGCGCCAGCAGGCCCATCGAGGCTCGCTCATTCGCATGGCGTGCGAGCACATGGCCGATCTCGTGGCCAATCACCGCCGCCAGCTGCGCCTCGTTCTCCACCAGCCGCAACATGCCGCTGTGCACACCGATCTTGCGACCTGGCAAAGCAAAGGCATTCGGCGTCTTCTCGTCGAACACCTGCACCTCCCAGCCCTGGCGCTGCTCTGCCGGCAAGGCCTGCAGCAAATGGCTCACGACACACTGCACTTCCGTGCTGACTGCCGCATCGCGCACCACCGGCTGCTGGCTTTTCAGTTGCGCGAACATCTGCTGGCCCGCTGCCGCCATCTGGCTGTCGCTGACCATCATCAGCTGGCTGCGGCCGGTCGGCGAAGTGGCACAGGCAGCCAGGGCAAGCCCGGCAACTATCAACAGGATCTTGCGCATGCCGGCCTCAAAGCTCCGACGTGCAATGCGGGCAGCGCGTCGCCTTGATGTCGATTTTCGAAATGCACTTCGGGCATTCCTTGGTCGTGGCTTCCGCCGCTTTCTTGAAACGGTTCACCTGCTTCACCAGCATGAACACCGCAAAAGCCACAATGATGAAATTGACTACCGTATTGATGAACAGGCCATAATTGAGCGTGACAGCCGGCGCATCGCCTACTTTCTCATGGAGCGTGATAACCAGGTTGGAAAAATCCATCCTGCCCAGCAACAGGCCGATCGGCGGCATGATGATATCGTTGACCAGCGACGTGACAATCTTGCCAAAAGCAGCACCGATAATGACACCCACCGCCATGTCCATCACATTGCCCTTGACGGCAAACTCCTTGAACTCTTTCAGAATACTCATTTCGCCTCCTCCAGCGCGTTGTAAAGGTCAATGAACTGTTGCGTCAGCTTGTGTGACGGCGCGTAATGCACCAGTGGCGTATGCGATTCACGCGATTCTTTCAGTTTGACTGATGCATTGAGATAGGTTTCCAGCACCGGCAGGTTTTCCTGCTTCAGCTGCGCGATCAGTTCGTCGGGCAGGCGCGCCTGCGGGTTGTACTGGTTCACGACGATGCCCTCGATCTGCAGCTCCTCGTTATGGTCCTCGCGGATTTCCTGCACCGTGTTGACGAGGTTGTACAGCGCCTGGCGCGAGAAACTGTCACAGTCAAACGGGATCAACAGGCTGTCAGCACCGATCAATGCGGTGCGGCTGTAGAAATTCAGTGCCGGCGGCGTGTCGATGTAGATCCTGTCGTAATGCTTCGACAGTTCTGCCAGCGCCTCGCGCAACTTGTAGATCTTGTGCCGGCTTTCCAGCTCGCGCTCCAGTGTCGCGAGTTCCGGGCTCGCCGGCATCACCGACAGCCTGCCGTACTGCGTCGGGTGGCAGAACGACGGCAGATAGGGCTTGCGCCCGAACAGACCGAGGAATGACCTGAAAAAATCCGCGGCCGTGTTGTCCTTGTCGGCATAGTTCGGCCCCAACAGGTATTCGGAACTGTTGCACTGGGTATCGAGGTCAATCAGCAAGGTCTTGTAACCCTGCTGGGCGCTGATGGCCGCCAGGTTGCAGCTGATGCTGGTCTTGCCGACACCGCCCTTCTGGTTGAAGACGACTCTTTTCATCCATCACTCCTGTAAACTTCGTGACATGTTATCAGCAAACCCCCACAACGCCCTGCCGCCGGCTATTTTCCTGATGGGCCCCACCGCCTCCGGCAAGACTGACCTCGCTGTGGCATTAACAGAAGCGCTGCCGTGCGACATCATCAGTGTTGACTCCGCGCTGGTCTATCGCGGCATGGACATCGGCACCGCCAAGCCCGATGCCGCCACACTGGCACGTGCGCCGCACCGGCTGGTGAGCTTCCTCGACCCCTCAGAGCCCTATTCCGCCGCACAGTTCCGCCGCGATGCGCTGCGCGAAATCGCCGCCATCACTGCCAGCGGCCGCATCCCGTTGCTGGTGGGGGGGACGATGCTCTATTTCAAGGTGTTGCTGGAAGGCATTGCCGAGCTGCCACCGGCTGACCCCGCCATCCGTGCCACACTGGCCGCCCAGGCGGCGGCGCAAGGCTGGCCGGCGATGCACGCACGCCTCGCGCAAGTCGATCCCGCAGCAGCGGCACGCCTGCACCCCAACCACTCACAGCGCATCTTGCGTGCACTGGAGGTGTACGAGCAGACCGGCAGCCCGCTTTCGCTGCTGCAACAGCAACAACAGCCGGAGCCGCTGCCGTTCCGGCCTGTGCAGCTGGCACTGCTGCCCGGCGACCGCGATGCCCTCTACCGGCGCATTGCGGAACGCTTCGACCGCATGCTTGCAGCCGGGTTCATCGATGAAGTGCGGGCCCTGTATGATCGCGGCGACCTGTCACCGGCCATGCCGGCGATCCGCGCCGTCGGCTATCGCCAGGCCTGGGACTACCTCGCCGGTCATCTCGACGCCACACAACTGCGCGACACTGGCATCGCCGCAACACGCCAGCTGGCCAAACGCCAGCTGACCTGGCTGCGCAGCTGGCCGGCTGTACAACCCCTGGTGACAGGGGAACCATTTGTGCTGGCAGACGTCTTATCTGATGCATTGAAAAGCCTGGCAGCGGCCGGCATATAGCGAGGGCAAACGGGCTGGCTCAGGGGTTATCCCTACTGCACCGCCAGACGCTTCGTGCTATACATTACACCGCTGTCCGGCAGAGTTACCGGGGCATTTGTTTACCCCTTTCCCTTCTATTTCAAGGGGTTATTGTTCTACAAAAAACTGTTGTTGCCATTACTCGACTCACTTACCGACCTACTTAAGGAGATTTTTTATGTCCAGAGGGCAGAGCTTACAAGACCCTTACCTGAACGTTTTGCGCAAAGAGCGCGTTCCTGTATCGATCTATCTCGTCAACGGCATCAAACTGCAGGGCCAGATCGACTCCTTTGACCAGTTCGTGGTGCTGCTGAAAAACACCGTGAGCCAGATGGTCTACAAACACGCGATCTCCACGGTCGTCCCGTCCAGGCCAGTCCGCCTGCCGATGATGAACCCGGCGGCCGCTGGCACCAATGTCCCGCAGCCAGGCGGCTACCAGGGCGGCAATTACAGCCAGGGCGGCTATGATGACGATGACGGCTACAACGACCTGGGTAGCTGATGCCAGGGTTCCGTTACTGCGCTGAGGGGTCATCAACGCTTGTTCTTTGATCGCCCCGCATCCGGTGAACTGGCCGTGCTGGTTCACCTGGATCTTCACCGCCCCCACACGCGCGACGACCTGCGCGAATTCGAGGAGCTGGTCCTCTCCGCTGGCGGTGACCCTGTCGCCTTCATCGGCGGCACCCGTGCCGCGCCGGATGCCCGCCACTTTGTCGGCAAGGGCAAGCTGGACGAAATCCGCGCCGCCGTGCAGGAGCATGGCGCCCAGCTGGTGATTTTCGACCACGAACTGTCGCCCAGCCAGGAACGCAACCTGGAAAAAGCCTTGCAATGCCGCGTGCTGGACCGCACCGGCCTGATCCTTGACATCTTCGCCCAGCGAGCCCGCACCCACGAGGGCAAGCTGCAGGTGGAGCTGGCCCAGTTGCAACACATGTCCACCCGCCTCGTGCGCGGCTGGACCCACCTCGAACGGCAGAAAGGCGGTATCGGCCTGCGCGGTCCTGGCGAAACCCAGCTGGAAACCGACCGCCGTCTGCTGCGCGCCCGCATCAAGTCCATCCAGGCCCGCCTGGAAAAAGTCCGCAGCCAGCGCGAACAGGGCCGGCGCGGCCGCACCCGCAGCGCAACCCCGACTGTGTCACTGGTCGGCTACACCAATGCCGGCAAGTCGACGCTGTTCAACACGCTGACCAGGGCTGGCGTCTACGCCGCCAACCAGCTGTTCGCCACGCTGGACCCGACCATGCGCCGCATCGAGCTGCCCGACACCGGCGCCGTCGTGCTGGCCGACACCGTGGGCTTCATCCGCCACCTGCCACACCAGCTGGTGGAGTCCTTCCGCAGCACGCTGGAAGAGGCCGCGAATGCTGACCTGCTGCTCCATGTTATCGACGCCGCCAGCGACGAGCGCCCGGAGCAGATCGCCCAGGTGGAGGAAGTACTGGGAGAGATCGGCGCTGCCGAAGTGCCGCGCATCGAGGTATTCAACAAGATCGACCTGTTCGACGGCGAGCCGCGTATCGAGCGCGACGAGCAGGGCCGCGCCATCCGCGTGTGGATATCAGCGATGGCCG